>CAMUVE010000027.1:0-23860 GCA_947163985.1 uncultured Prevotella sp. | reverse complement strand
TTCCAGAAGCGTGAGTAGATAAGGTGACCTGTAGCATGTTCTGTACCGCCGACATAAAGGTCAACGTTCTGCCAATAATTGTCGGCTTCCTTGCTTACGAGAGCCTCGTTGTTATGCGGGTCCATATAGCGCAGATAGTAAGCAGAGCTACCTGCAAATCCTGGCATAGTGTTCAGCTCCAGCTGGAAGACAGTTTTGTTGTCGATTGCTGTGCATTCAACAACCTTATTGGCTGTAGTGTCCCAAGCCCATTTCTTAGCGCGTCCGAGAGGTGGTTCGCCAGACTCTGTCGGCTTGTACTCGTCAATCTCAGGAAGTTCCAGAGGCAGACAATCCTCAGGAATCATATAGGGCATTCCGTCCTTGTAGTACACGGGGAACGGCTCACCCCAATAGCGCTGACGTGAGAAGATAGCGTCGCGAAGACGGTAGTTTACCTTTACGCGTCCCAGTCCCTGTTCGGTAACAAACTTCTTTGTTGCTGCGATAGCCTCCTTCACCGTCAATCCGTTGAGTGAGAACTTGTCGCTTGAAGAGTTCATCACGATACCCTCTTTGGCGTCGAAGCTCTCCTCGCTGACGTCAGCACCCTCGATAAGAGGTATTATGGGCAAGTTGAAATGTTTAGCAAAGGCATAGTCGCGACTGTCGTGAGCAGGAACAGCCATAATAGCTCCTGTTCCGTAGCCTGCGAGTACATATTCTGAAATCCAGATAGGAATCTCCTCGCCAGTAAACGGGTTGATAGCGTAAGAGCCTGAGAAAACTCCCGTTACCTGGTGGTCTATCTGACGTTCACGTTCGGTACGTTTCTTTACATATGCCAAATACTCGTCAACAGCAGCCTTCTGCTTGTCGGTAGTAAGCTTCTGTACCAGCTCGCTCTCTGGTGCCAGCACCATGAAGGTAACACCGAATATTGTGTCGGCACGAGTTGTGAAGATAGTAAAGTGCTCGTCAGTACCAGCTACCTTGAACTCCATTTCCGTACCCTCAGAACGACCTATCCAGTTGCGTTGAGTCTCTTTCAGAGAGTCTGTCCAGTCGATGGTGTCAAGACCGTCAAGGAGTCGCTGAGCATAAGCGCTGACACGCAGACACCACTGGCGCATCTTCTTCTGTACGACGGGGAAACCACCACGAACAGAGACACCATCGACAACCTCGTCGTTAGCAAGAACGGTGCCTAAACCGGCACACCAGTTAACCATAGTCTCACCGAGGTAAGCTATGCGGTAGTTCATCAGCACCTCCTGCTGCTTCTTCTCGTTCATAGCCTTCCACTCGTCAGCGGTGAAGGAGAGTTCCTCGCTCTGAGCGACATCGAGTCCTTGAGTACCTTTCTCGTTAAAGTGCTCAATGAGCTGCTCTATTGGCTGTGCACTCTGACACTTGTTGCAATAGAAACTGTTGAACATCTTCTGGAACGCCCATTGTGTCCATTTGTAGTAGCCTGGCAAACATGTGCGTACCTCACGGTCCCAGTCGAAGCAGAAGCCAATCTTATCCAACTGACTACGATAGCGGTCTATGTTCTCGAAAGTGGTCTTCTCGGGGTGCTGTCCTGTCTGAATAGCATACTGTTCTGCAGGAAGTCCGTAAGCATCATAACCCATAGGGTTAAGAACATTAAATCCCTGCTGGCGCTTGAAACGAGCATATATATCGCTGGCAATATATCCTAATGGGTGACCAACGTGAAGACCTGCTCCACTGGGGTATGGGAACATGTTCAGCACGTAGTACTTTTTCTTGTCCTTCTGTTCAGTTACCTGATAGGTCTTCTGCTCTACCCATCTCTTTTGCCATTTCTTCTCAATGTCTCTGAAGTTGTATTCCATTGCGTGTACTTATATTTATTATGTGGGCTGCAAAATTACAAAAAAATATGAATTATAAGTTACTAATCATTAAATATTTTGTATCTTTGCCCCAAAATTCACAATCTAATGACTAAAACAAATATGAAAAGACTTCTTTTATTTGTCACCGCATTAGTGACAACATTGTCCGTTTGTGCTGCTGAATATCCGAAGGAGATACTTAACCGTACTCCCGTCGCAGTAAAGACAAACACAGGTATTCTTGTTTCGTGGCGTTCGTTAGTTAACGATGCTTCGGACCTTGGTTTTGACGTTTATCGTGGTGATACAAAACTGACCTCCTCCCCTATCACGACGAAGACAAACTTCTTGGATGAGAGTGGACAGGCTGGTGATACGTACACCATTAAATCTACCGCAGGTGAAGAATTCTCTGTAACGGCATGGGACAGCATGTATAAGACTATTGCTGTCAATCGTCCTCCTGCAACAAAAGACGCTTCAGGCGGACTTACAGGTCGCTATCGTCCCGACGAATTGAGTCTTGGTGACGTAGATGGTGACGGCGAGTTCGAAATGATTATCAAGTGGCTTCCCGACAACCAGCGCGACTCAGGAAAGGAAGGCAAGGCTTCACCAACATATCTGACATGTAACAGGATGGACGGTACACAGCTGTGGCGCATAAATCTTGGACATAATATCCGTTCAGGAAACCATACTATGACCTTCCTTGTATATGACTTCGACGGTGACGGAAAGGCAGAGATGATTTGTCGTACCGCTGCGGGAACCACTGACGGTAAAGGTAATTATGTCAGCGAGGTAGGAGCCAACGATATTAAGTCAACAGATAACACTAAGACATATCAGAATTCAAAGGGTTATGTTACTGGTGGCGAGGAGTTCCTGACAGTTTTCAACGGTGAGACAGGTGCTGCTATGCACACTATATGGTACTGTCCTAACCGTGCAGGCGGTGAGAACGTCGGTGCAGCAACGATAAACAGTTTCTGGGGCGACAGCTACGGAGGTCGTGCAGAGCGTTTCAATGCTGCTGTGGCTTATCTCGACGGACAGAAACCGACGGCTATACTTCAGCGTGGATACTACACACAGTGCTACATCTGGGCTGTTGACTGGAATGGTACAGAGTTAAAGACTCGTTGGTTGCATAAGGGCACGTCAAAGACTGCGTGGAGCCTTCTTGATGCTGCAGGTACAGAATTGGCTAATCAGACTACCAACCCTGTAACTTCACAGGGTAAGTCAAGCTACGGACAGGGTGTTCACGGCATCACTATTGCCGATGTCAACGGTGACGGATTCGATGATATCTGCATTGGTTCTGCTACCATAGGACACGACGGTAAGCTGCTCTGTGCAACAGGTTTCGGACACGGTGATGCTATTCACGTAGCAGATCTCGTTCCCGACCGTCCAGGTCTTGAGATTATGATGCCTCACGAGGAAAGTCCTTTCGGTTATGACGTTCACGACGCTACAACAGGAGAGGTATTGTACAGTGCTACCAGTGATAAAGACAACGGTCGCGGATTAGCCTGCGACTTCATCCCTTCACACAAAGGTTCTGAGTTCTGGTCGTCAGCAGAGAGCGTTATGCGTGCTTGTGAGGACGGTACACAGGTTAACGGCAGCAAGCCAGATACCAACTTCCGTATCTATTGGACAGGAGACCCATTTGACCAGACCTTCGACGGACGTTATGACAGCGGCACAGGAAAGTGTTCACCACGAATCCGTGCTTGGAATACCGAGAGCAAGGGCATCACAACAGTGCAGACCTTTACTAACTACGGCAGTCCTCAGTCGAGCAACACCACTAAGGCAACTCCTTGTCTGCAGGCCGACTTCCTTGGCGACTGGCGCGAGGAGCTCGTCATGTGGCAGTATGAGAGCGACTGGTCAAGTCCTACAGTTAACCTCCTGGTCTTCTCTACCCCACAGGAGACAGAGTACAAAGTACCTTGTCTGTTACAAGACCACCAGTACCGTATGGCTGTCGTATGGCAGAATGCTTCTTACAACCAGCCTCCTCACCTGAGCTACTCATTGGCAGAGAGTCTTGGTATTGACCGAGCTACATATAAGACTAACGTCACATCAAATGCTCCTGAGGCTGACCCAGTAGTTCCTGTGACAAGCGGAACAGAAGTTCTTAATGCACCATCAGCCGACAAAGGTACTGTAAAGGGCATAAGCTACACGGCAGGTGAGAATGGTGAGTTAACAGACAGTAAATCAGGTGATTATTTAAAGATACGTACAGGTAATAACGAGAATACAATTACTTTCTCTGTTAACCAGGGTTATGCTATTACAGCTATCAGCATAGAGGGCTACAGCAATAATAAGTCAACACTTGCTGACCGCTCTATCACTATGACAGGTATATTCATCGACGGCGCAACAACCAGCGTTCTCGCATCGCCAGTAGTATTCCCCGGCGGTACTGCAGGTCAGAGTGCTGTTCAGAGCACTACCAGTGGTTTCCGTGCATATAAGAACATTGTTCTTGCATTTGACAACAGTAATATTGTTACCGGTGAAGAAGACTCTGCAGGTAAGAACAAACAGCTCTTTGCAAAGATTACATTTACCTACGAACAGGATGCTACGGGCATAAAGACCGTAGAGACAATGCTTATTGACACAAAGGGTAATCTTTATAATCTCAGCGGACAGCGCGTTGGTGACGACTATCATGGCATAGTTATAAAGAACGGACGTAAGTACGTGAAATAGTAGAGACCTGATAGGTAATAATAAGGGATGCACTTATGGTAATGTGTATCCCTTTTTTATTTATAAAGATTGTTAATATAAAGAGACTTTGTTTGGTATTTTAAGAAAGTTTTGCGTACTTTGCGTTTCGCAAAATACGAAACGTAAAACCGGAAAAATAAAGGAAACAGATAGTAATGGCAACGAAAGAAAAGGAACTCACTCCGATGATGAAACAGTTTTTCTCACTGAAAGCGCAACATCCTGATGCGCTGCTGCTGTTTCGTTGCGGTGACTTCTATGAAACATACTGTGAGGATGCCATTACCGCAAGTCAGATTCTCGGCATTACACTGACGCACCGTAATAACGGGAGCGGAACGGGAAAGGATGAGATGGCGGGGTTTCCGCATCACGCATTGGACACATATCTGCCAAAGCTTATACGTGCCGGAAAGCGTGTGGCTATTTGCGACCAACTGGAAGATCCTAAACTTACAAAAAAACTCGTAAAGCGTGGTATTACGGAGTTGGTGACACCTGGTGTTGCTATGGGAGACAATGTGCTGAACTATAAGGAAAACAACTTCCTTGCGGCAGTACATTTCGGTAAGGGTGTGCTGGGAGTGGCCTTTCTGGATATTTCTACGGGTGAGTTTATCACCGGAGAAGGAACACCTGACTACGTGGAGAAACTGCTTAGCAACATACAGCCTAAGGAGGTGCTCTACGAGAGAGGAAAGAAGAGCGAGTTTGAAGGCTATTTCGGAAACAAGATTTTTACCTTTGAACTTGACGACTGGGTTTTTACTGAGCAGACGGCACGTCAGAAGCTGCTGAAGCACTTCGAGGTGAAGAACCTCAAGGGCTTTGGCGTTGACAATATGGTGAACGGCGTCATAGCAAGCGGTGCTATCCTGCAATATCTTGAGCAGACGCAACATACGCATATAGGACATATAACGTCGCTGTCACGTATTGAGGAGGACAAGTATGTCAGGATGGACAAGTTCACCGTTCGTTCACTGGAACTCCTGCAACCTATGCAGGAGGACGGTCGTAGTCTTGTCGATGTGATAGACAGAACGGTATCACCGATGGGTGCACGAATGCTGAAACGTTGGGTAATATTCCCTCTTAAAGAGGAGAAGCCGATAAACGAAAGACTGGACGTCGTAGATTATTTCTTCCGCGAACCTGAGTTCAGGGAGGTTATAGACGAACAGTTTCACCGCATAGGCGACTTGGAACGTATAATTTCGAAGGTCGCCGTGGGACGTGTCTCTCCACGTGAGGTGGTGGCGCTGAAAGTTGCTCTACAGGCACTTGTGCCAGTAAAACAGGTGTGTCAGCAGGCAGAGAATACTGCACTTAAGAGAATAGGTGAGCGTATGAACCTGTGCGAGCTGTTGCGCGACCGGATAGAACGTGAGATTGTTGACGATGCTCCGCAACTGACAAACAAAGGAGGATACATAAAGACAGGAGTAAATCCGGAACTTGACGAACTGAGAAACATAGCTTATAGCGGTAAGGATTACTTACTGAAAATTCAACAGCGCGAGGCAGAGCTGACGGGAATATCGTCACTGAAGATAGGTTATAACAACGTGTTCGGTTACTACCTTGAAGTAAGGAATACATATAAGGACCAGGTGCCGGCAGAATGGGTGCGTAAGCAGACGTTGGCACAGGCAGAACGCTACATTACACAGGAACTGAAAGAATATGAAGAGAAGATTCTTGGTGCGGAAGAGAAAATCCTTTCACTTGAACAGAAACTCTTCAACGACCTTGTAATTGCTATGCAGGAATACATAGCAGCAATACAGATGAACGCTAATCTGGTGGCTCATCTGGACTGTCTGCTGTCCTTTGCCAAGGTAGCAGAGGAGAACCATTACGTAAGACCTGTAATAGAAGATTCTGACGTGTTGGACATAAAACAAGGACGACACGCTGTGATAGAAACGCAAATGCCGATAGGGGAGAAGTATGTACCTAACGATATATACTTGGATACCGAGAAACAACAGATAATAATAATAACCGGACCTAATATGGCTGGTAAGTCGGCTCTGCTGCGTCAAACGGCTCTGATAGTACTGTTGTCCCAAATAGGATGTTTCGTGCCGGCAGAGAGCGCGAAAATAGGCTTGGTGGATAAGATATTCACCCGTGTTGGTGCCTCGGATAACATTTCGCTTGGCGAATCAACTTTTATGGTAGAGATGATAGAGGCTGCAAACATCCTTAACAACGTGTCGCCACGCTCGCTGGTGTTATTCGATGAACTGGGTCGAGGAACGAGTACCTACGATGGTATCTCCATAGCCTGGGCTATAGTAGAGTATCTTCACGAGCAACCAAAGGCGCGTGCACGTACATTATTTGCCACTCACTACCATGAACTTAACGAGATGGAGAAGAACTTCTCGCGCATAAAGAACTATAACGTTAGTGTGAAGGAAGTCGATAACAAGGTTATCTTCCTGCGCAAACTGATGAGAGGAGGTTCCGAACACTCGTTTGGTATTCACGTGGCACAGATAGCCGGTATGCCGAAGAGTATCGTAAAACGCGCTAATACTATTCTGAAACAGTTGGAAGCGGAGAACAGTGGAGTAGGGGCAGTGGCGAAACCGACGGCAGAAGTGCTCAACCAGACACGTTCGGGAATGCAACTGTCGTTCTTCCAACTGGATGACCCTGTACTAAGTCAGGTGAGGGACGAGATACTGAATATCGATGTAAACAACCTGACGCCGCTTGAGGCACTGAACAAACTTAACGAAATAAAGAAAATTGTCTCCGGAAAGTAGGAGACGATTTTCTTATTTTCTTGCTCTATACATGCAGTAAACACCGATTATTACAAACGGGACACTTAGTATTTGTCCCATATTGAACAACATTCCTGCCTCAAAGGCTTCTTGAATGTCTTTGGTGTATTCTATGAAGAAGCGGAATGTGAAGATGTAGGTAAGACACAGTCCGAAATAAAAACCTGTACCAACCTTTTGTGGCATACGCTTATAGATTGCCCACATGATAAAAAGCAGCAGTCCGTAAGCTATCGCCTCATAGAGCTGTCCGGGATGACGCGGAAGCATATCAACACGCTCGAAGATAAATGCCCAGGGTACGTCGGTTACCTTACCAATAATCTCAGAATTCATAAGGTTGCCGAGACGAATGAAACATGCTGTTACCGGGGTGGCAATAGCTATCATGTCAAGGACGGACCAAATGCTTAGCTTTGACCAGCGCACATAGAGCCAAAGAGCTATTATAAGACCAAGGGTACCACCGTGAGAAGCAAGTCCTTCATAGCCTGTAAACTTTATGCCTTCGGGGGTAAAGTGTATAGGCAGGAGCATCTCGACAAAGTGGGTCCACGAGGTGAGGAAGTAGTCGGGCTGGTAGAAGATGCAATGACCTAAGCGGGCGCCTACAAGGATACCTATGAAACAATAGATGAAGAGAGGGTCGAAGAGTTCGTCCTTAATCTTCAAATCCTTGTACAGACGCTTTACTATAAGATATGCCAACAGCAAACCTATCAGCCAGCATAGCGAATACCAACGGATAGGACCAAGTGTAAGACTCGGATTCCAATGGATGAAAAGTAGTGATGTCATAGCTTAAACGTTAAAACGGAAGTGCATGATGTCACCATCCTGGACAACGTAGTCCTTGCCTTCTATACCCATCTTTCCGGCCTCGCGAACAGCAGCCTCAGAGCCATACTTTATGTAGTCATCATACTTGATAACCTCGGCACGAATAAAGCCTTTCTCGAAATCAGTGTGGATGACGCCGGCACACTGTGGAGCCTTCCAGCCTTTCTTATATGTCCATGCCTTGACTTCCATCTCACCAGCTGTTATGAAAGTCTCAAGGTTGAGTAGGGCATAGGCTTTCTTGATAAGACGGTTGACACCGCTCTCTTTCAAGCCCAGTTCTTCCAAGAACATTTGCTTATCCTCGTAAGACTCTAACTCTGCAATATCCTCTTCGGTCTTTGCTGCAATAATCATTGATTCTGCACCCTCTTCGCGTGCTAAAGCTTCCACACGACGGGTCATGTCGTTACCATCTTTAGCACTTGCCTCGTCAACATTACAAACGTAAAGAACAGGTTTTGTAGTTAGAAGAAAGAGGTTGCGAGCAGCATCCTGCTCTTCCTTTGATTCAAATTCTACGACACGAGCATTCTTGCCTTGTACGAGAACTTCCTTGTAAGCCTCAAGAACGGTAAGGAGAACCTTAGCGTCCTTGTTGCCGGCAGCGGCAGTCTTCTGTGTCTTAGTGAGCTGACTCTCAATTGTTTCAAGGTCTTTCAACTGCAACTCGGTATCTATAATCTCCTTGTCGCGAATAGGGTCTATTGTGCCGTCAACGTGAGTGATATTATCGTCGTTAAAACAACGTAATACATGGATGATAGCATCTGTCTCACGTATATTTCCAAGGAACTTATTTCCAAGTCCTTCACCCTTGGAAGCTCCCTTTACAAGTCCTGCAATATCAACAATCTCACAGGTGGCAGGAACGATACGTCCCGGATGTACCAGTTCCGCAAGTTTTGTGAGTCGCTCGTCGGGAACAGTAATTACACCGACGTTGGGTTCTATAGTGCAAAAGGGGAAGTTTGCCGCCTGAGCCTTTGCACTTGATAAACAATTAAATAATGTGGACTTGCCAACATTTGGCAGTCCTACTATACCACATTTTAATGCCATTTTCTTTTTAAACGTTTAAATCGGCTGCAAAGGTACGAATTTCGTGACAAACGATATAAAGAATGTTTGAATTTTTGTACTTTTGTGGGCAAAATTATTAATATGAAGCATCCAATATTGCATTTATATACGATGGGAGAGAGTGTTACAGCTTTTAGTAGCACCCGACAAGGTGGTTATAGCGAAGGACGTTACGGTGAGTTTAACATCAATCGCTATTGTGGAGATAATGAGAATAATATTCGACAAAATAAAACCTTACTATGTGATTTGTTGGGCATCCGTAACGAACACCTTATAATGCCTCATCAGGTGCATGAAACAGAAGTTGTTATGGTTGATGATAATTTCCTGCAGCAGTCTGCGGATGTGCGTCAACAACAGTTGGAAGGGGTGGATGCATTGATGACTAATATCCCAGGAGTGTGCATCGGAGTATCTACAGCAGACTGTATTCCTGTACTTCTTTTTGACCCAACAAAACGTATCGCAGCAGCTATTCATGCGGGTTGGCGCGGGACTACAAAACGCATAGTTGAAAAGTCGGTTGATGCAATGATTGCTGCTTATGGCTGTTCTCCTCAAGACGTTGTTGCACAAATAGGTCCTGGCATCCATATTGAGAGTTTCGAGGTTGGCGATGAGGTGTATGAAGCCTTTCACAAAGAGGGATTCTCAATGGAAAGCATCAGCATGAAATATCCTGCTCGCGATGGCTCATCGATAGAGAAATGGCATATCAATCTACCGGAATGCAACCGACAGCAACTACTGTCTTGCGGCATTCCATATAGTCAGATAACGGTCTCTGAAATATGTACTTATCAGCAACACGAAAGATTCTTCTCAGCGCGTCGATTGGGCATCAATTCTGGTCGTATATTCACAGGCATCTATATGTCTTGTGATGCTGCTGCACGGATTGTTTAATGTGCTTCCAGCCAGTTTACTCCAAAGCCCGAATCAGCAACAAGAGGTACATTCATTGAGAATGCTCCCTGCATCTCTTCGAGTACAATCTTTTCTACACGCTCTTTCTCGTCAGGATAGACGGTAAAGTTTAGTTCGTCGTGCACCTGAAGTATCATCTTTGAACGCAGTCCTTCTTCGTTAAACCGCTTGAAAATCTTAATCATAGCAACCTTGATGATATCGGCAGCAGTACCCTGGATTGGTGCATTTATAGCATTGCGTTCAGCAAAACCGCGTACTGTGGCGTTGTGAGAGTTAATGTCTGGCAGATAACGACGACGACCGAAGAGCGTTTCCACATATCCGTTCTTGCGAGCCTCTTCCTTAGCATTATCCATATACTCCTTAACCTTCGGGAAGGTCTCAAAGAAACCGTCGATAAGTTGTTTTGCTTCGTCACGAGTGATGTCCAGTCGCTCTGCAAGACCGAATACGGTTATACCATATATAATACCGAAGTTAGCACGCTTTGACTTGGTACGCTCGTCACGTGATACTTCTTCGATGTTCTTTTTGTATATTGTTGCTGCCGTTGCCGCATGTAGGTCTTTGCCTTCCTTAAAGACGTTTATCATATTCTCATCGCCAGAAAGGTGGGCCATAACTCTCAATTCAATTTGACTATAGTCGGCAGAGAAGAAAAGACATCCTGGTTCTGGAATGAAAGCCTTACGAATCTCCTTACCGTCTTCTCCACGAATAGGGATATTTTGCAGGTTAGGATCGCTTGAAGAAAGACGTCCTGTAGCAGTAATTGTTTGGTTAAACGAAGTGTGTATATGACCTGTTCGTGGATTGATAAGAAGGGGTAGGGCATCGATGTATGTTCCAAGTAATTTCTTAAGTCCTCTATGGGCAAGGATGTCACCAACAATTTCATTCTTTCCTTTGAGCTGCTGGAGTACTTCTTCGCTTGTGACATACTGTCCTGTCTTGGTCTTCTTTGGCTTCTCAACAATCTTCATCTTTCCAAAGAGAATGTCGCCAACTTGTTTCGGCGATGCTATGTTAAACTCCTCGCCAGCGAGTTCATAAATACGCGCCTCCAGTTCCTTCATTCTGTTGGTGAAAACGCCAGAGGTTTCTTTCAGCGAGTTGGTATCAAGACAAACGCCTGTCATTTCCATTTCTGCCAATACTTCCATCAGAGGCATCTCAATATCATAGAAGAGATGTTCCACACCCGCCTCTTTTAACTTGGGTTCGAGTACGTTTTTCAACTGTAGAGTAATGTCGGCATCTTCGCACGCATATTCATATACTTTTGAGGGTGGGAGAGAGCGCATCGATAGTTGGTTCTTGCCTTTAGGACCAATAAGCTCGTCAATGTGTATGGTTTGATAGTTAAGATATACCTCCGCCATGTAGTCCATGTTGTGGCGCAGCTCCGGCTGTATAAGATAGTGAGCAATCATGGTATCCCACATCTTACCTTTCAACTGTATGTTGTAGTTACGTAATACTTCCAAGTCGTATTTTATGTTCTGACCAATCTTCAGTATGTCGGGATTTTCATACAGAGGTCGGAAAATCTCAACCATGTTTTGTGCCTTCTCCCGTTCTTCCGGAATTGAAACGTAAAAAGCGTTATGCTCTTCTACGGAAAAGCTTAAACCTACCAATTCTGCCTCCATTGCGTTGGTTGAGGTGGTTTCTGTGTCTAAACTTAAAAACTCTTTTGTCAATAAAAAATCACAAAGTTTCGCAGCATCTTCCTCATTCTCAATAAGTTTGTAATTGTGGGCTACCGTTTTTAATGTCTCAAAACTCGAATTTTTTGGCTCATTCGGCTCCTCGGCTGCAAATAATCCAAAGAGATCGGGTTGGATTGAAACAGTTTTTTGCGGTTCTTTAGATTTGTTAAGAAACTTGTTGATTAGTGTCTTAAACTCCAGTTCCTCGAAAATTTTCCGCAAACCCACCTCGTCGGGTTTTTCCATTTTCATTTTTTCCATGTCTAACTCAACAGGAACATCTGTCTTGATGGTTGCAAGGAAATATGACATTCTTATATCTTCTATTGCGGCTTCAACCTTTTCGCGTAGTTTGCCTTTTATTTTATCGGTGTTTTCGAGCAAATTTGCAACAGAGCCAAACTCGTTTATAAGTTTAACGGCAGTTTTCTCACCAACGCCAGGACATCCTGGGAAGTTGTCGGCAGAGTCACCCATGAGTGCCAAAAGATCAATTACCTGGGAAGTATTCTCTATTTCGTATTTCTCGCACACTCCCTTTTCATCGAGTGTTTCGTAACCGCCTCCATGACGTGGACGGTAGATAAAGACATTATTACTCACTAACTGTCCGTAGTCCTTGTCTGGTGTGAGCATATATGTTTCTATTCCGATGGAACCAGCTTTTTTCGCTAAGGTTCCAATAACGTCATCAGCCTCAAAGCCATCAACCTGTACGACAGGAATTCTCATAACGTTGAGGATATCTTTTATAATAGGAATAGATGCACGGATGTCCTCAGGCGTCTCTTCGCGTTGAGCCTTATATTCGGGATATGCTTCGCTGCGGAATGTCGGACCATGCGGGTCAAATGCAACAGCAATATGTGTAGGTTGCTCCTTCTCTATTATCTCATGAAGTGTATTACAAAAGCCCAAAATGGCTGAGGTGTTCAGTCCTTTCGAGTTTATTCGCGGGTTCTTAATGAAAGCGTAATACGACCTATAAATGATGGCGTAAGCGTCTATTAGAAATAGTTTATCCATATATTTTCGTTATTTTCTGCTCAAAATTACAAAATTTTTTTCATGAATACAATAAAATAACTAATTTTGTAACAAATTTCAACATCTAATGGATATTCTTTCGGAAATACGCAAACCTGTAGAAAAAGAGTTTAATGACTTTCTAAACCTTTTTAAGAAGATGCTCAACAGCGATGATGTCACTTTGGGAAATGTGCTTTTGCATATTGGAAATCGTGGCGGGAAACGCATGCGTCCGTTACTGCTTATATTGATAGCAAAGGCTTATGGTGATGTCAACGAGAAGACAAAACGTGCTGCGGTGGGAGTGGAATTACTCCACACAGCAAGTCTGATTCATGACGATGTTGTTGATGATAGTTCCGAACGCAGAGGACAACCGTCGGTGAATTCTTTGTTTAACAACAAAATTTCCGTTCTTGTCGGTGATTATCTGTTATCATCTTCCATGTCTTCTTTCGTCGATGCGGAAAATTGGCAAATATTAAGGTTGATGACTGAAGTTTGTGCTACTCTTTCAAGTGGTGAAATACTGCAGATAGAGAATATTTCGAACACGGAAGTTTCTGAAGAAACATATTACGAGATAATATACAGAAAGACTGCTTCTCTGTTTGAAGCTTGTGCAGGCATAGGAGCACTATCTGTAAACGCGCCAGAAGATGATATTAGAAAGGCAAAAGAGCTTGGAAAGGCAATAGGTATGACTTTCCAAATTCGCGATGATATCTTCGATTATTATGATTCCGACGCTATTGGAAAACCTACGGGAAACGATATGTTAGAAGGTAAACTCACACTTCCTGTTATCTATGCTATAAATAATTCGAATGATGGGGAGATGACAGTACTCGTCGATAAGGTAAAGAGGGGTGACGCAAACAAAGAAGAGATAGGAAGGTTGGTTGCCTTTGCTAAGGAAAATGGTGGAATAGACTATGCTTACAGTAAGATGGAAGAGTTTTCAGCTCAGGCAAAGTCTATTGTTAGTAGCATAAAAGAAAAGGCAATCAGAGATGCTCTGACTGCCTATATAGACTACGTTTCCAAACGAACTTTTTAGAAGAACTTGGTTTCCTTGCCAACAAGTTCGCTTAGCAGTAAGTTCGCAAGACGTGATGTCCCGAGACGGAACCACTTGTTTGTGAGCCATTTCTCGCCCAGTACCTCTTTAACTATGGTGTAATACGTTATGGCATCCATAACGGTATTGATGCCTCCAGCAGGCTTGAAACCTATCTGAATGCCGGTTTCATCGTAGTATTCCTTTATTGCCTGACACATTACGTATGCAGCTTCTGGTGTGGCAGCGATCTTTTCTTTTCCGGTAGATGTTTTGATGTAGTCTCCACCTGCATACATCGAGAGAATAGACGCTTTCTTGATATTTGATGCTGTGCCGAGACAGCCTGTTTCAAGGATTACCTTCATAGCAACGTCATCACCGCAGGTGTGTTTCAGTTCGCTAATTTCGTCACATACCGTCTCATAGTCGCCTGAGAGGAACTTACCAACAGACATAACGATGTCTATCTCCGTTGCTCCGTCTTTTACTGCAAGTGCTGTTTCTGCCACCTTCACTTCAATAAGTGCCTGAGAAGAGGGGAAAGAACCGCTGACACATGCTATCTCTACACCTTCCACTTCCAGAGATTCGCTTACTGTCTTTGCATAGCAGGGATAAACGCAAATTGTTGCTACGTGAGGCAGATCGGCATACTCATGTGCAAACTGATTAACACGCTCTGTAAACGCCAGTACACTCTCGTCAGAGTCGGTAGTCTTAAGCGTTGTAAGTTCAATACTTCCCATAAGGAAACGCTTTACCTCAGGGGTGTCGTTCTGAGGCACCTTCTCAGCGATAATCTTACGTACTGCTTCTGCCACTTCTTTGTCGTTAATTTCGCAGTTGTACTTGGCGAGTGCCTCTTCGTACTTGTTTCTCATTTTGTTGTTTTCCATAACTATTATTTTTTAGATTTGATATTGTTTTTTATGCTTTTAATTTCGGGTTTATTAGATGTCTTGTGCTATCACGAAAAGTCTTCTTTTCTATGGATTTCTTTAGTTCTTCTGTAAGGTCAACTCCTGTTTGGTTCGCCAGGCAGATAAGTACCCAAAGCACGTCGGCCATCTCTTCTCCAAGATTAGGTTGTTCTCCAGCCTTAAAACTCTGGTCGCCATATTTCCTTGCTATAACACGTGCCAGTTCGCCAACCTCTTCTGTCAAACAAGCCATATTCGTCAGTTCGGAGAAATAGCGTACACCATACTCCTTGATCCATTTATCTACTGTATCTTGTGCTTCTCTTATAGTCATATTTATTCTTTGTTTTTAGTGTCCATGCAGATGGTTACAGGACCGTCGTTGACGAGTGAAACCTTCATATCAGCTCCAAACTCTCCAGTACCCACTTGTTTCCCTATGGTTTCGCTTAAAGACTTGCAGAACGCATCATATAGAGGAATAGAGACTTCGTGACTTCCAGCGCGGAACCATGATGGTCGGTTACCTTTCTTATATGATGCAAACAGTGTGAACTGACTCACCACTAATGCTTCTCCGTTTACATCAAGTACTGAGAGGTTCATTACGCCTTCGGAATCGTCAAAAATACGCAGGTTGCTTACTTTCTTTACGAGCCACTCTACATCCTCTTGTGTATCACGGTCCTCAACCCCTAGCAGAATAAGCATTCCCTGTCCGATAGACGACTTTATACTACCGTCTATCGTTACGCTGGCATTGCTTACTCGCTGTATTACTGCTCTCATAAATGATTGTGCTTTACATTGTACGATGCAAAGATAAATGAAATAATTGTAATCACAAAATAATCAAGAGTTTTCTTGATGTAAGTGATTATAGATAATCTCAGCCTTCTTATTCCCAATAATATCAGTAATCGACTGAATATCAGCCTCTTTTATCTTCTTAACACTTTTGAAGTGATTTATCAACGTATCTCTTGTCTTTGGTCCAATGCCTGCTATTTCGTCCAACTCGCTATGAAGAGCGTGCTTTGAACGTTTGTCGCGATGGAAGGTGATAGCGAAGCGATGTACCTCGTCCTGTATGCGTGAGAGAACGTGAAAAAGTTCGCTATTTGTCTTAATACCAATGGTTTGCGGAGGATTACCATATAACAATTCGTTGGTGCGATGCCTGTCGTTCTTTGCTAATCCTGCAATAGGAATCTGCAGTCCCAGTTCACCCTCCACGACCTCGCGTACAACAGACATCTGACCCTGTCCTCCATCAGTAATGATAAGGTCGGGTAGGGGGCTACCTTCTTCAATCATTCTGCTATAGCGTCGTCGAACTACTTCTTGCATTGAAGCATAGTCGTCGGGACCCTCTACGGTCTTGATATTGTATTTTCTGTAGTCCTTTTTTGAGGGTTTCATAGCCTTGAAAACCACGCAACCTGCAACAGCATCAGAGCCTGATATGTTTGAGTTGTCGAAACACTCAATCTGATATGGCATTTTAGGTAGATTAAGCATCTCTTGAAGCTCCTTCATCAGTCTTGTTTGCTTCTGTTCCGGATTAAGTTTCTCTGCCTGTTTAAGTCGATCAAAACGATACTGCTTACCATTCATCTGCGACAGTTCCAAAAGTGTTCTCTTGTCGCCTCTTTGTGGTACCGTAATAGTAAGGTTATCAAAGTCTGTATCGAGTTCAAAAGGAACTATTATTTCCTTAGCATTTGAACTAATCTGTTCTCGTATTTGCAGTATGCCGAGAGTGAGTATTTCCTCTTCTGTTTCGTTCAGTTTCTTTTTAAATTCGAAGGTCTGTGCCTGGTTAATATTTCCGTGAGTCACGTGCATATAGTTAATGTATGCAGTAGTGTCGTCAGATGTAATTGTGAACACGTCAACATCGTTTATTGTATGGCTCACAACCTCACTCTTTGAGCAGTACCCTTCCAGGATAATTATTCTTTGTTTAAGCTCCTCGGCTTCCTCAAAATGCAACTCTTCGGCAGCCTTCAACATCCTTTCTTTAAGCGTTTGTTGTAATTGTCTTGAGTTTCCTTTGAGGATCTCTTTTGCCTGCATGATATTATCCTGATATTCCTCCCACGACTGCTTATTAATGCATGGTCCTTTACAGTTGTGGATGTGATATTCAAGACAAGGTTTATATTTTCCCTCAGTTATTCCTTCCTTTGTAATAGGTTGTCTGCAGGGTCGTGGATAATATACCTTTTTTATTAAATCAAGAAGAGCATACATTGTCCCAATATGACTGTATGGACCGAAGTATGTGCCCCATTTTTTATTTATTGTTCTTGTGTTGAATATCCTTGGCAGATATTCTTTCGTAACACAGATGCTCGGGTATGTTTTTCCGTCTTTCAGTAGGATATTATACTTCGGCTTATACTTCTTTATCAGGTTGTTTTCCAGTAGCAGCGCATCCTCCTCTGTCTTTACTACAGTATAGGTAATGTCATGAATTTTAGATACCAGAACCTTAGTCTTGTATCTATCTACTTCCTTATGGAAATATGACGAAACCCTGTTCTTCAGACTCTTTGCTTTACCCACATAGATTATAGTACCAGTCTGGTCGTAAAACTGGTAACTGCCTGGTTTTAATGGTAGGTTGCTAACGATGTTTTTAAGCCTTGATAGTCTTTCTTCGTTCTCGGCTTTCGTCATATTATCAATGAGTTATAGTTTCACTGTTTCACGTGAAACATTATTAGTTTATAACGTAACAAGTGTAGTAAGGTCTATGCCTTTAAATTCATCGCGTCCATGCAATCCTTCGTCTGTAATTTCAATTATGAAATTCATGTAAATCTTTTTAGGATGGAAATGTTGTACAAGTTTATAAGCAGCTTTTGCTGTACCTCCTGTTGCTAACAGGTCGTCGTGAATTAGAACGATGTCATCTTCTTCTATAGAGTCAAGGTGCATTTCAATAGTATCTACACCGTATTCTTTAGAAAACGATTCCTTAATAACAGTGGAAGGGAGCTTGCCCGGTTTTCTTGCCATTACCATTCCGCAGCCTAAACGTGCGGCAAGGGCTGAAGCCATGATGAAACCTCTGCTTTCTATGCCTACAATCTTTGTTATTCCCTTATCCTTATATATTTCATACATTTCGTCGAGAATCTCCTTGAGGCAATAACCGTTTTTGTAGAGAGTTGTCACGTCTCTGAAATTGATACCTTTCTTCGGGAAATCAGGAATTGTTCGTAAGTTGTCAATTAATAATTGTTTGTTCATATCTTTATGTTTAATTGGTTAGTGTTTCACGTGGAACATCCATTGCTTATTCCTTTGGTTATCTTCCGAGTAAAACGAGTAAAACGTTTATGTCGCTTGGGGAAACTCCTGGAATTCTACTTGCTTGCGCAATTGTTTCTGGGTTAATTCTTTTCAGTTTTTGCCGACATTCAGTAGATAATGATTGCAGGGAGTCGTAGTCGAACCTGTCACGAATACGTATGTTCTCCAATCTGTGCATCTTGTCTGCGAACTGTCGTTCTCGCTCGATATATCCTTTGTATTTTATTCTTACTTCAGCAGCCTCAACGATTTCATCCTGTCTGTTAGGAAGGGTTTCTATGAATTCGCTTATCGTTGGATACTGTGAAGCAACTATGTTGAGAGTAATCTCTGGTCTGCCAATAAGGTCTATTACCTTACATCCAATCTTTAGTGTAGAACTACCATTACTCTCTAACCACCTGTTTATCTCCTTTGGTTTTACAGATGTATTGGCACACAAGTCGATGAGTCTGTTTACCGCCTCCTTCTTTTCCATCCACCATTGATGACGTTCCTGTGTGGCCAGTCCGAGAGCATACGATCTCTCTGTGAGTCGTTCGTCGGCATCGTCCTGTCTTAGAAGTATTCTGTATTCAGCCCTCGACGTAAACATTCTGTATGGCTCGTCAACACCCTTTGTTACGAGGTCGTCGATAAGTACTCCGATATATGATTCATCCCTATGCATTACGAATGGAGTATATTCCTTGCCTTCAGCACCCGCTTTTAGGGCAGCATTTATTCCTGCCACCAGACCTTGTCCTGCCGCTTCCTCGTAACCCGTAGTGCCGTTAACCTGTCCTGCGAAGAACAGTCCGCTGATAACTTTTGACTCCAAGGAGTGGTTAAGTTGTGTGGGGTCGAAGAAGTCATACTCTATTGCATATCCAGGACGATATACTTTAAGGTCACGCAGTGCAGGAATCTTTTTAAGAGCTTCTATCTGAATATCCATCGGCATACTTGAAGAGAATCCGTTTAGATACATTTCGTTAGTATCTTCACCCTCAGGTTCCAGGAACAGGGGATGTGAATTTCTATCAGGGAAGGTGACCAGTTTCGTTTCTATTGAAGGACAGTATCTTGGTCCTATAGACTGTATCTGTCCGTTGAACAGAGGCGAGTCGTTAAGTCCAGAGGCTAGTATCTTATGTACCTCCTCGTTGGTGTTGAAAGTCCAGCACGGAAGTTGCTTCAGAGGACGGTGTTTACCCATGAACGAGAACTGATGGAAGTCGTTCTCGCCAGGTTGTATTTCTGTATCTTCGAAGTGTACTGAGCGCTTGTCGATACGTACTGGAGTACCGGTCTTCATTCGTGCAGCATTTATTCCGTGTCTTGTAATGCTTTCGGTAAAGTGTTCTACGGTAGGCTCAGCAATTCGTCCTCCTTTGACCATTTTCCTACCGATGTGTAGAAGACCGTTAAGGAAGGTGCCGGCAGTAATAACCACACATTTAGCCATAAGTTCTGCGCCCCAGATAGTCTTTACTCCAACCACCTCATTATCCTTTACCAGTAGTTCTTCAGCCTGGTCTTGCCAGATGTCGAGATTGTCTGTGTTGTCAAGTTCCGAACGCCATTGCCATATAAACTTCTCCCTGTCACATTGTGCTCGTGGGCTCCACATAGCAGGTCCCTTGGAGCGGTTCAGCATGCGGAATTGTATTGCAGTAGCATCGGTGACTATTCCCATCTTGCCCCCGAGAGCATCTATCTCTCTGACTATCTGACCTTTGGCTATTCCTCCGACAGCTGGGTTACACGACATTTGAGCAATTTTATTCATGTCCATTGTCACAAGACATGTCTTTGCTCCAATGTTGGCGGCTGCCGATGCTGCCTCGCATCCTGCGTGTCCTCCCCCAATTACAATGACGTCGTAGTTAAGAATCATTCTGCAAGGTAATGTTTATCCTCTCAGGGCAATGTTATAGTTATAATATTTCATGTCTCCTGTGATATCCTTTATGACACGAATGAACGGCGGGAACTTAACATCTTCATGTTTTGCGATGCCCTTTGTTTCCAGAATCATAAGGTTATCGATAGGTTTCTGGTAGGTATCAAGTTCAAAGAACTGTCCTTTCCATATAAAGCTTTTACGTTGCTTCTGTATTGTTTGTCTGTACGGATCGGCCTGTTGTAGAAGCGATTCATAGAGACTGTTGCTTACCTGTCGTTCTGTCACGAGTTCTTCTCTTGTAGGAAGAGTCTTCTTGGTAGTATGTACGTTGACAATCTTTCCTTGCCAGTTGCGTCTGCGCAGACGAACCTCACACCCGGGATCCGCTACGAGGTAAGTCTGTATAATCTCGCTCTCGATGGCGTAAGGCAGTTCTCCCGTTACCTCGACAATATATTTGCGTTCCTCTTCTATCGGTTGTGGCAGTCCTAATACGTTTGATATTTCCTTCACCACTCTCTGCATCTTTTTCTCGAAGTCCTCGTGGTTGTTAATGACACGAAGGTGTGAATGTCCTGTCCACGCTTCTATGACTTTCTTGTCAAGCATACGTGCTATAGCGAGACCTTGCTCGTCGGCAGCCTCGTTGCGCGAAGCGTTGTTACTCGTAGTGTAGAACTTTTCTGCTCCGTCGGCAGCACTTACGAGGTGCAGTACGGCATCGTATCTTTGGTCACGCAGTTCCGTTGTCGAGGTACCTACATCCTTTGTTATCTGTTCCCACATCTCAGGTTTCATATATGCTGAGATGTCCATAGCACCTCTGTCGCACACAATCACCACGGGTTCGGTACAAGCCTCAGCCATCTTTATGAACTTGTCCTCAAGAGCCAGCTGAATTTCCAGCGTTGCTTTCTCCCCTTCATAGAAGAAGTCTTGGTTCTTTGTGAGGTAGTTCATTCCCGCCTGGGTGAACATTGTGGGCACTTCAGGTATGGTAAAAACCTTATATCCCAAACTCGAAAAGTGGTTAATGACCCTTACCAGTGCTGTCGTCTTTCCAGCACATGGACCTCCCGTCAATACGATGCGTTTAATATCTTTCATGTAAGTTGCATAGAGTGTTACGTTTGCAAAATTACAAAATCTTTTGAAAAGTATGGGAAAATTAGAATAAAAAGTGGATTTTTAACTAAAACGTTTGCGTTAATCACTAAAAAATGGTATTTTTGCACGCAAAATAAGGTACGCGCAGTACCTAATAATGAGTATATATTTACTAAACAATTTAATATCAAACAGTTAAACATTATGTGGTTAATTAATTCAACTATCGGACGAAAAGTTGTCATGTCGCTTACCGGCATTGCGCTGATCTTGTTCTTGACATTCCACTGTTGTATGAACGTGGCAGCACTATTTTCGGCTGAAGCTTACAACATGATTTGTGAACTGCTGGGTGCCAACTGGTATGCTGTAGCAGCTACATTGGGATTAGCTGCTTTAGCGCTGATTCACATTGTCTATGCTTTCATTCTTGAGGTACAGAACAGTAGAGCCCGCGGTAGCGAGCGCTATGAAGTAACCGAGAAACCAGCCAAGGTAGAGTGGGCGTCTCAGCACATGTTGGCACTTGGAGTAATCATCTTATTGGGTATCATCCTGCATCTGTTCAACTTCTGGTACAACATGATGTTTGCCGAGTTGTTCCCAGGTATTCACTACGATCCAGCTCCTGCTGACGGTTTCGGAAAGATTGTCAACACTTTCTGCAATCCTATCTACGTCGTTCTTTACGTTATCTGGATTGCAGCCATCTGGTTCCACCTGAGTCACGGCTTCTGGTCAGCAATGCACACTCTTGGTATTAGCGGTAAGATTTGGCTGAAGCGTTGGCAGGCTATAGGTCTTATCTATGTGACATTACTCATGCTTTGCTTCCTCGTTGTAGTACTTGCTTTTGCTTTCGGATGCGCTCCAAGTATGTGCTGTGAAACAGCATGTAGCGCTCCAGCCTGCGGTATGTAATTAAGGATAATCTAACATCAGAAAACCAAAAAATTATGGCAAAGAAAATAGATTCAAAAATTCCTGCAGGTCCAGTACCTGAGAAATGGAAGGAATATAAGGCTCACCAGCGACTGGTGAACCCAAAGAACAAACTTAAGCTTGACATTATTGTTGTAGGAACAGGTCTGGCAGGCGCCAGCGCTGCTGCATCGTTGGGTGAGATGGGCTTCAACGTTCTGAACTTTTGTATTCAGGACTCCCCACGTCGTGCTCACTCTATTGCAGCTCAGGGTGGTATCAACGCTGCCAAGAACTATCAGAACGACGGTGACTCTGTCTATCGTCTGTTCTACGATACTGTAAAGGGTGGTGACTATCGTGCCCGTGAGGCTAATGTCTATCGTCTGGCTGAAGTTTCAAACAACATCATCGACCAGTGTGTTGCTCAGGGTGTTCCTTTCGCCCGTGAGTACGGCGGCATGTTGGCAAACCGTTCTTTCGGCGGTGCTCAGGTGTCACGAACTTTCTATGCTAAGGGTCAGACCGGTCAGCAGCTTCTCCTCGGTGCTTACTCTTCACTGAGTGCGCAGGTAAAGGCTGGTAAGGTAAAGCTTTTCACCCGCTACGAGATGGAGGACGTTGTTATAGTCAACGGTCGCGCTCGCGGTATTATTGCCAAGAACCTCGTAACAGGTAAGCTGGAGCGTTTCTCAGCAAATGCCGTCGTAATAGCAACAGGCGGTTATGGTAACGCATACTTCCTTTCAACCAACGCTATGGGCTGTAACTGTACTGCAGCAGTTCAGTGTTATCGTAAGGGTGCTTACATGGCAAACCCATCATACGTTCAGATTCACCCCACATGTATCCCCGTTCACGGCGACAAGCAGTCTAAACTGACCCTGATGTCAGAGTCGCTCCGTAACGACGGACGTATCTGGGTACCAAAGAAACTCGAGGATGCCAAGGCTCTTCAGGCAGGCACAAAGCAAGGTTGGGAGATTCCCGAGGAGGACCGCGACTACTACTTGGAGCGCCGCTATCCTGCCTTCGGTAACCTCGTTCCTCGTGACGTTGCCTCTCGTGCTGCAAAGGAGCGCTGCGATAAGGGTTATGGTGTTAACAACACCGGTCTTGCCGTGTTCCTCGACTTCTCTGAGTCTATCAATCGTCTTGGTCTCGACGTTATCATGCAGCGCTACGGTAACCTCTTCGAGATGTACGAGGAGATTACTGACGTATTCCCTGGCGATGTAGCCAACGAGATTAACGGCGTGAAGTACTACAAGCCAATGATGATTTTCCCCGCTATCCACTACACTATGGGTGGCGTATGGGTTGACTACGAACTTCAGACCTCTATACCCGGTCTGTTCGCTATCGGTGAGTGTAACTTCTCCGACCACGGAGCTAACCGCCTTGGCGCTTCTGCTCTTATGCAGGGTCTGGCAGACGGCTATTTCGTATTGCCATACACTATACAGAACTACCTTGCCGACCAGGAAATATGGCCGCGTATCTCTACCGACCTGCCGGAGTTTGCAGAGGCAGAGAAGGGGGTTGAGAAAGAAATAGACCGTCTTATGAATATCCAGGGTAAGCGCTCTGTTGACTCTATCCACAAGGAACTCGGTCACATCATGTGGG
>CAMUVE010000026.1:0-24258 GCA_947163985.1 uncultured Prevotella sp. | reverse complement strand
ATCGAAGAAACATTTGCACCCGAAGCTCTTGACATCATCACGACATGGCTGAAGAGGTTTAAATAGGAGTACTACACACCTACTAGCAGTTAGCTGTGCTGCTAACCGCCCCTACGGATACTGAGAAAACGAAAATAGACTATTGCACTTTACTGGACAAACGTAAAAATGCACTAGACATCATAAAATAAAAATAAGCGATGAAATTATTGAGTTCCATCGCTTATCTTTTTTAATACTCATCCTCGTTGAAAAGGAAGTCTTCCTTTGTGGGGTAATCGGGCCAGATGTCCTCGATACTCTCATATACTTCACCTTCGTCCTCTATCTCCTGGAGGTTCTCCAGCACTTCAAGAGGTGCACCGGAACGAATGGCGTAATCAATGAGCTCTTCCTTTGTTGCGGGCCAGGGAGCATCTTCAAGTTTTGATGCTAATTCAAGTGTCCAATACATAATACTATTTTACTATTTATTTGACTATTATTTTTATCTATTTTTCAATTCGCCCGCAAAAGTAATATTTTTTTTCTTATTTACTTCAGTTTTGTCCAAGTTTTTTCACGTACTCCGTCAATAAAGTTTAATTTTCTTGCCAAAACAAAGAGATAATCCGACAAACGATTAATATAATGTGTCACTTCGTTGTCAAGATCTGTGCTCTCTCCAAGGAAGAAAATACGACGTTCTGCACGACGGCAGACTGTGCGTGCTACGTGGCATAACGCTGCTTCGTGACTACCACCAGGAAGGATGAAAGCTGTCTGCTGTGGAATGTTGGCATTGATAAGGTCTATCTGCTCTTCCAGAATGTCTGTTTCGCCTGCGGGAAGAGTATATGACGGGGCTAAAGGGGTTTGTGTTTTATCTGTTGCAAGATAGGAACAAACTGTAAAAAGATTTCGCTGAGTGCGGATAATAAGATCTTTGTCCTCGCCGTCTTTCATCCACGATGCTAACATACCAAGATGAGCGCTCAACTCGTCAACAGTACCATAAGCCTCGATGCGGGCATTTGTTTTCTTAACTTTAACTCCTCCTACCAAGCTGGTTATTCCGTCATCACCAGTCTTTGTGTAAACTCTCGTTATAGCCATAGTTCGTATATTTAAAAGTTAACAATATAATTTTCTTTATAACGCTTGCTGTCGAAGAATATCACCCCACATTCATAGAGGTCGAACGTAGTTATGCAACGACTGTCGCTGACTATCTGTTGCCAGAAGGTGTTGCGATGGGCATCTTCGTAAATACCCTCGACAACAAAGATTGTCTTTTCGTCAACATGTTGAAGTGCGCTCTCGAATATCGTCTGGTAGCCACCTACGATTGGGAGTATCAGCATTTCAATAGTTCCCGAAGGCAACTGACTTGCGTTGTCAAGATGTTTTACAGCAGTCTTGTGGCACGCAGCACTGATATATTTGTCATAAACGCTGCTTTCACTATTATAGCTCAGCACCACATCAGCCTGTCGGTAGTTTGCTATTCGGAAGTATAGCTTTGCCACTTTACTCTCTCTTGAGGAAATGTCAGGCAGGCTCTTTTTCAGTTCAGCATAACTGTAGTACGGGTAGTGCTCGTTGATAACGTAGCGAATGAACTGGTATGCCCAGGGGGACTGAACGCCAAATCCGCGACTATACTTTGAGCGTCGCAACCACACCAGAATTTTGTTTACCCAATACAACATCAGCTTGTGCTTTTTCACTAAGGTCATGCAAATATAGCAATTTCAAAACAAACAACAAACTTTTTTCATTTTTTTTGCAATATTTCCTTATACACACCCTATCCACATTTCTTTGAAAAAGAAAAGCAAATCGTTAAAGATGTTAAAGAAGTTGGAAAAGCATAATAAATGTTGTACCTTTGCACGATATTTGGCGAATTACGCTTTATAAGGAAATGGCAAATAAAAAGAAGAAATCACGTAAACCACGTAACGTACAGTTTTTTACGTTGTGTCTCAGCACAACAATGGTGTTAGTTTTGATAGGAATGGTGGTGTTCTCCGTATTGTCGGCATACAACCTCTCGGCTTATGTCAAGGAGAACCTTACAGTGACAATGATTCTCAATGAGGACGTCACAAATCCTGAGGCGAAAAAAATGTGTATGCAACTTAAGAAGAAACATTACATAAGCCACATCACATATATCAGTAAAGAACAGGCGCTGAAGGAACAAACACAAGCTATGGGAACAAACCCCAGCGAGTTCTTAGGAAGTAATCCTTTCCTCGGGAGCATTGAGTTACAGCTCTTTTCCGACTACGCAAACAACGACTCGCTGAAATGGATTGAGCGACAGTTGAAAAGTGACTCAAGAGTTTCTGAGATAACCTACCCTCGCGACCTTATGGACAGCGTGAACAGGAATCTGCAGAAGATAAACTTCGTACTGCTTATCTTAGCTGCACTTCTTGCATACGTTTCGTTCACACTGATAAACAACTCCGTGCGTCTCAGCGTATATGCACGACGCTTCTCAATACACACCATGAAGTTGGTGGGTGCATCGTGGTCGTTCATCAGATGGCCATTTATACGTAGCGCAATATACATCAGTATTCTTGCCGCCTTTATGGCATGTGCCGTACTTGCCGGCGGACTGTATGCGCTATATACCTATGAGCCCGACATACTGCTGGTTATTACATGGGAGATGTTGGCAATAACCGCAGGAGCAATACTCCTCGTGGGTTTCATTATAACAATGTTCTGCACTTGGCTTTCCGTTAATAAGTTCCTTCGTATGAAGGCGGGAGAGTTGTATAAGATTTAGTTTAGAGTTTAGAGTTTAGAGTTTAGAGTTAAACTGATGGATAAGAAAAATTTAGCTTTTGGAAAAACCAATTTCATCCTGCTGGCAGTAGGAATAGCAATAGTTATTATAGGTTTAATACTCATGAGTAGTTCTGGTTCTACAGCAGAGGCGTTCAACGACGACATTTTCAGTACACGCTGCATAAAGGTAGCGCCAGCGGTGACCTTCGCTGGATTTGTAAGCATTATCTTCGCAATAGTTTATAAGAGCAAAAAATAATGGATTGGATACAAACTGTCATCATCGCGATAGTAGAAGGTCTCACGGAGTTTCTCCCCGTATCTTCTACGGGACATATGATTATTACCCAAAACCTTCTGGGATTGGACCCATCTAATCTGACTAAGGAAGACGAGGCATTCATTCATGCCTTCACCTTTATAATACAGTTCGGAGCAATACTTTCCGTAGTATGTCTTTACTGGAACAGATTTTTCCGTTTCGACAACACTCCTGTCCCAGCAGGAAGTAATATGTTTCAACGTCTTAAACACCGCTACAACTTCTACTGGCTGCTCTTCGTAGGAGTGCTGCCTGCTGTGATAATAGGTCTAGCAGCGAAGAAGTCAGGCCTTCTCGACTGGCTGCTCAACAGCGTTGAGGTGGTAGCAATAATGCTTGTTGTGGGCGGTATCTTTATGCTGTTCTGCGACAAGCTGTTCAACAAAGGTTCTGACACCACGAAGGTTAACGAGAAACGAGCCTTCCTAATAGGACTCTATCAGTGTATCTCAGTAATCCCAGGTGTGTCACGTTCTATGGCGACAATCGTCGGTGGTATGACACAGGGTCTTACACGCAAGAACGCTGCGGAGTTCTCGTTCTTCCTGGCTGTGCCCACTATGGCTGGAGCCACACTGCTCGACCTTTTGGATTTATTAAAGGAAGACGCCGCATGGGCGACACCCCACAACCTGTGGATGTTGTTATTGGGCTGCGTGGTAGCCTTCATAGTAGCGCTGCTGGCAATGAAGTGGTTCGTAGCCTTCCTTACGAAATATGGATTTAAAGCCTTCGGTATATATCGCATCATCATCGGTGGCATAATAATAGTCATGCTGCTGACAGGTCATTCACTTTCAATGGTAGATTAAATGAACCTCAGAGAAGGAGAGATAATAGGTATAGACAAGCCTTACAAGATGTCGAGTTTCGGTGCTCTCGCACACATACGCTATGTGCTGTCAAAGCGCGTGGGGTACAAGGTGAAAGTGGGACATGCCGGCACTTTAGACCCACTCGCAACGGGTGTTCTCATTCTCTGCACAGGACGCGCCACGAAAAAGATTGAACAGCTGCAACAGCACACAAAGGAATATACGGCAACACTACAGTTGGGAGCAACGACAGCGAGTTACGATATGGAGCACCCTGTAGATGCAACGTTTCCTACAGAACACATCACGAAAGAACTCATAGAGGAGACTCTAAAGAAATTCGTTGGCGAGATAGACCAGGTACCACCAGCCTACAGCGCAGTGATGGTAAACGGGAAGAGAGCCTACAAGCTGATGCGAAAAGGTGAAGAGGTGGAACTAAAAGCGAAGAAGATAACCATTGGAGACATTGAGATTCTGCGTTTCGACGATACTACTATGCAACTCGATATCCGTGTAGTGTGCGGGAAAGGAACTTACATACGTTCACTTGCACGCGACATAGGGGAAGCACTCGGAAGCGGAGCCTGCCTGACAGCTCTGCGTCGCACGCGCGTAGGCGATATAAAGGTAGAAGACTGTCATACCTTTGACAGCTTTAACGAGTGGCTGGAAAAACAGGAAATAGAATAATTAAGAGGACAAATTAATAAAGGAATAAAAACAATATGAAGCTATCACAGTTTAAGTTCAAAATGCCAGAGGAGCTCATAGCCCTCAACCCGCCATATCATCGTGACGAATGTCGTCTGATGATACTGCATCGTAAGTCGCAAACAATAGACCTATTCAAGAAAGACGAAGAGGGTAACCTGCTCGACGGTTCAGAGTACGAGGTGGAGAAGAAGGTTAAAGGCAAGAAGGTCATGAAGACAATGAAACGCCCCGTAGAGTACCTCGACTTCCGTAATGTATTGGAGCACTTCGACGAGGGCGACACCTTTATATTCAACGACACCAAAGTTTTTCCCGCACGACTCTATGGCACGAAGGAAAAGACTGATGCAAAGATTGAGGTATTCCTGCTTCGCGAACTGAACAGAGATATGCGCCTTTGGGATGTACTCGTAGAGCCAGCACGAAAGATACGTATTGGTAACAAGCTTTTCTTCGACGAGACATCGACAATGGTTGCTGAAGTGATAGACAACACCACCAGTAGAGGTCGCACGCTGAGATTCCTTTACGACTGTCCTCACGAGGAATTCAAGAAAGAACTCTTCGCATTGGGATCAGCACCTCTGCCCCACTACATCGTGGATCGCCGCGAGGTGACACCGCAGGACATGGAGGACTACCAGTGTATCTACGCAAAGAACGAAGGAGCGGTAACAGCTCCCGCCAGCGGTCTGCACTTTAGTCGCGAGATGATGAAACGCATGGAGATAAAAGGTATTAACTTTGCCTTCATTACACTGCACTGTGCGCTGGGCAACTTCCACGACATCGAG
This sequence comes from uncultured Prevotella sp., assembly GCA_947163985.1. Lineage (GTDB taxonomy): Bacteria > Bacteroidota > Bacteroidia > Bacteroidales > Bacteroidaceae > Prevotella. Next base: position 18,823 of record CAMUVE010000026.1, on the reverse strand, counting down.
GTAGAAGACCTCACAAAGCACAAGATGGACTCCGAACAGATGATTATCGGAAAGGAAGCTTGCGATATCGTCAACGCTACAAAAGAACGCGGACAGCACGTTTGTGCCGTTGGTACCAGCGTAATAAAGGCTACAGAAACTGCAGTGGGTACCGACAAAATGCTTAAAGAGTTCGACGGATGGACAAATAAGTTCATCTTCCCACCATACGAGTTTGGCGTTGCTGACTCTATGATAGCTAATTTCTATCACCCCTACTCCACACTGCTTATGGAGACATGTGCCTTCGGAGGTTACGAACTGGTGATGAAAGCATACGATATGGCCATAGAGCACGGGTATAAGTTTGGCTGTTATGGCGATGCTATGCTTATCCTTAACGACTAAAGAAATGACACATACCGTCTATCTGAGTCTGGGCAGCAATCTTGGCAATCGCAGACAACTGCTACTCGACGCAATAGAGAAAATTAATAAGAAGGTTGGCAACGTTGTTCGCCAATCTTCTTTTTACGAAACAAAGCCTTGGGGTTTTGAGTCAGAGAACCTCTTCCTTAATGCCGCTGTGAAGGTGACAACAAAGTTATCACCAACAGAACTCCTAGAGGTAACGCAACAAATAGAGCGCGAAATGGGCAGGAGAAAGAAAACAACCCTCAATTCTCAACTCTCAACTCCAAATTATTCCGACCGTCCTATCGACATCGACATACTCCTTTACGACGACCTCCATGTGGACCTACCAGAACTAAAAATCCCCCACCCGCTGATGCAGGAGAGGGACTTTGTTCTTGTTCCGCTGCGAGAGATTATCGACGCAGACCGAGAGCTTTTACAATCGCACGATAGCGAGTAATATCACGGTCCTTCAGATAATCAAGCAGTGCGCGACGCTTTCCTACCAACTTTGTCAATGAACGTGCGGTAGTATAATCTTTACGGTTTACCTTAAGGTGTTCCGTCAAATGGGAAATACGGTATGAGAACAATGCTATCTGGCTCTCAGCAGAACCAGTATCAGAGTTAGACTTTCCGTACTGTCCAAAGATCTCTTCTTTTTTCGCTTTGTCTAAATACATAGAGCTTAATTAATGATTAATAAATAAATTGTTTCAACACGACAGCGAACAAGCCGCCGTCGGCTACACGAAAGTCGGGATTACTGGACTCGAACCAGCGACCTCGCGCCCCCCAGACGTGTGCGCTACCAACTGCGCTAAATCCCGTACTTTTTCGTTAAGCGGTTGCAAAGGTACGTACTTTTAACCATATTTCCAAACTTTCTTCCAACTTTTTTATAGTTTTGGTCGTATATTATTTGTTTGTATTCAAGAGACTATAGATAAGAAGCATAAAAAATAAATGAATTACTTTTGCATTTCACTCGTTTTTTCGTAACTTTGCAGCAATGAAAGATAACTTACAGGAGATATTCCCTATTGTTGACGCCGAAGGACAGGTTGTCGGCAAAGCCACACGCGGCGAATGCCACGATGGCTCGCGCCTACTCCACCCTGTTGTTCACTTGCATGTGTTCAATAGCAAAGGTGAGGTGTATATGCAGAAACGTCCAGAGTGGAAAGACATTCAACCTGGAAAGTGGGACACGGCTGTAGGAGGACATATGGACTACGGTGAAACACCCGAAGAGGCACTTCGTCGTGAGGTCTTTGAGGAATTAGGCATTACAGACTTCACTCCTGAAGCACTTGGTCACTATGTATTTGACAGCCAGCGCGAATGTGAACTGGTATATGTTAATCGTACCACTTACGACGATCCGATAACCCCCTCGACACAAGAACTTGACGGAGGACGGTTCTGGTCTGTTGACGAAATACGTCATGCCATAGGTAACAACATACTCACGCCAAACTTCGAGAGTGAATTCCTAAAATATTTCCTTACATAGAAAATAACAGTAAAATGCAATATACACTAACTGCGCCGGAGCGCATAAACACCACCGTAGAACTGCCTGCGAGCAAGAGTATAAGCAACCGTGCACTGATAATAAGTGCACTGGCAGGAGGGCAACAAATACCGACAAATCTTAGCGACTGCGACGACACTCACGTCATTGTGAGGGCAATGAGCGAGATGCCATACGAAATAGATATTATGGCGGCAGGAACAGCTATGAGGTTTATGACTGCCTATCTCTCTACGCAAGAGGGGCAGGAGCACGTCATAACTGGAACGGAACGCATGAAACACCGTCCTATAAAGGTGCTCGTTGACGCACTGCGCTGTCTGGGTGCCGACATAGAATATCTCGGCGAGGAGGGTTTTCCGCCGTTGCGTATTAAGGGTACCACTCTTGACGGCGGCAGATTGGAAATTCCCGGGAATGTCAGTTCCCAGTTTATCTCGGCACTGCTGATGATCGGTCCTGTACTGAAGAAAGGACTGGAACTGACACTGACAGACAACATCATGTCGCGTCCCTATATAGACCTGACGCTACACACCATGCACGACTATGGAGCCAAGGCTGAATGGACAGACATCAGGACGATACGTGTGCAGCCATGCGGATATACTCCCCGCTCCTACCATATAGAGAACGACTGGAGCGCGGCGTCATACTGGTACGAGATGCTGGTGCTCTGTAACGACAAACAGAGCGAGATAACCATGAAGGGTTTGATGGACGCTTCACGACAGGGCGACTCGGCTGTAAGGTATATGTTCTCAATGCTTGGAGTAAAGAGTCGTTTTGAAACCACAGAACAAGGCGTACCCACGAACGTAACACTCAAAAAGACAGACTTTTGTGTTCCGCGAATGGAGTATGACTTTAAGAACCAGCCCGACCTTGCGCCGACACTTGTAGTGACGTGCTGCCTGTTAAACGTTCCCTTTCATTTCACTGGACTCTCTACACTGAAGATTAAAGAGACAGACCGCATAGAGGCACTGAAAAAAGAGATGCGAAAACTGGGCTATATCATAACAGACATTAACGACAGCGAACTAAAATGGGACGGCGACAGATGTGAGCCCGACGAGGAGCCGGCTATTGACACTTACGAAGACCACCGCATGGCACTCGCTTTCGCCCCCGCCTGCCTGCGGTTCCCCAAACTGCGCATAAACGAGCCACAAGTGGTGAGCAAGTCGTACCCAGACTTCTGGGAGCATTTGGAAAACGCTGACTTTGGAGTGAAGAATGAAGAATGAAAGCCCCGATTAAGCGAGAACAGAGCCAAGCTTGCTTGAGCTATGTCGAGCGTGAGGGGGTTAGACGAAGTCAAGAGTGAAGAGTGAGTATGTTGTATTTATTGATAGCACTTATAATATTAGGTATAATAACGGCGGGAATAGCTCTGTTACACAATAAACAGGGCGACGACGACGTTATAATGAAGGATTTAGGCTCGTGTGCCACATGCGACGGCGTGAACACTAAGTGTGAACAGGAATGCATGATGGAGGCAGCCACCAAGGAAATAGAATACTTCGACGATGAGGAATTAGACAGTTTCTGCGGACGTCGCTCTGACGACTACTCCGATGACGAGGCCGAACAATTCAGGGAGGTTCTCTACACTATGAAACAGGACGAAGTAAAGGATTGGACAAGGAGTCTGACACTGCGAAACATTAGTCTGCCCGACCAAATAAAGGACGAGGTGTTTATGCTAATTGAATAAAATTGAAAAGATATAAGACATATAGGAAGATTGCTGCTATAGCATTGGTACTGCTATTTGTTGTGGCGTGTTCGACACAGAAGAACACGGCATCGAGACGTTGGTGGCACTCTTTTCATGCTCGTTACAACACCTATTATAACGGTAGCATGGCTTATATTGACGGCTCACTAGAGAAAGAAACGGGTAACAAAGACAACTACACAGAGATAATTCCCCTCTACACCGTTTCAAACAAGAACAGCAAAGACTTAGGAAAAGCCAACTTCGACCGTGCCATAGAGAAGAGCAAAAAGGCCATAAAGCTTCATAGCATAAAGAAAAAGCCCGAATGGACGAAGTCGCGCAAGAAGACAGAGAAAGATATTGAGTGGCTCAACCGTCGCGAGTATAATCCCTTCCTATGGAAAGCATGGATGCTTATGGGACGTTCACAGTTCCATCAAGGCAACTTCGACGAGGCGGCAAGTACCTTTGCATATATGTCACGAATGTATGCCACCCAGCCTGCCATATACGGAAGAGCACGAGCTTGGCTGGCAAAATGCTACGTTGAACAGGACTGGATATACGACGCAGAGGACATCATACACAAGATGCGCAGAGACTCTATACACTGGAGGGCAAAGAAGGAATGGGACTATACCCTCGCTGACTATTATCTTCATACAAAAAGATACGAAGAAGCCATACCATATCTCAAAAGGGTCATAAAGCACGAGATGCGTCGCAAACAGAAAGCTCGCGAGTGGTATCTCATGGGACAGATACAGGGGGCGCTGGGTCACAAGCAGGAAGCATACAAGGCATTTAAACACGTGATAAGGATGCACCCGCCCTACGAGTTGGAGTTTAATGCCCGCATAGCGATGACCGAGGTAATGGCGGAAGGACAATCAAAGAAGATGATTGGTAAGCTACGTCGTATGGCACGTTCTGACAACAACAAAGACTACCTCGACCAGGTGTACTACGCCATAGGTAACATATACCTCTCTGATAAAGACACCGCAAACGCCATAATAGCTTACGAAAAAGGTAACGAGAAGGCCACGCGCTCAGGAATAGAGAAAGGCGTGCTACTACTACATCTTGGTGACCTTTATTGGGAACGCGAGCAGTATAGCGACGCACGTCGCTGCTACGGAGAAGCTATAGGACTCTTGGACAAAGACCGCAAAGACTATCGTCAGCTGTCGGAACGTTCAAAGGTTCTCGATGAATTGGTGCCTTATACCGACGCTGTACACCTACAGGACTCCCTTCAAGAACTCGCTAAGATGAGTGAGACAGACCGTAATGCCGCCATCGACAGGGTTATCGAGGCTCTTAAGAAGAAAGAAAAAGAAGAGCGGAAGAAGCAACAGGAGGCAGAAGCAGAACAGCAACTGGCACAACAGGGAGGACAGACAGGACGTAGTAATACACTATCAACACCATCACAAGCGCAACAATCGCAAATGATGTCAAAAGACGGTACATGGTATTTCTATAATCCAATTGCCGTCAGTCAGGGAAAGCAGACCTTCCAACGTTTATGGGGAAAGCGCGAAAACATCGACGATTGGCAACGAATAAACAAAACCGTCGTGAAACAAGACACAGACCTTGACCAGCTTACCGATGAGCAGCGCGACTCTATCGCAGCAATTGAAGCCGCCGCTCAAGACTCGTTGGAGAATGTTGCCGACAGCGCACAGAACGATCCCCACAAACGCGAATACTACCTCGCACAGATACCATTTACGGAGGAACAGATAGAAGCCAGCAACGTCATCATAATGGACGGATTGTATAACAGCGGCGTTATATTCAAAGATAAACTGGACAACCTGAACCTTAGTGAGAAACAACTTCGCCGACTCTCCGACCAATATCCACAATACGAAACGATGGATAACGTGTTCTATCATCTATACCTTCTTTATATGAGGAAGGGTGACAAATATACCGCCGAAATATACCTCAATAAACTGAAAAGCGACTTTGCAGAAAGTCCTTGGACTACCACCCTCAGCGACCCGTTCTACGAGGAAAATGCACGTTATGGTGTACACATTGAAGACTCTCTTTATGCTGCCACATACGATGCCTTTAAAGGCGACAGATACAAGGAAGTAAGGACTAATACTGAAATAAGCAAGTCGCGATTCCCATTCGGAGCACACGTTGACAAATTTATCTTCATTGGAGGTCTTAGCAAACTGAATAACGGTGATAGCAAGGGATGTCTTGAGGATATGAACGAGATAGTTTCCAAATATCCACAAAGTGACGTCAGCAATATGGCCGGAATGATTATCAACGGAGTAAATGCAGGCAGACGCCTCCACGGAGGGAAGTTCGACATTGGAGACGTGTGGAGCCGTCGCTCCGTCGTCCTTAACGACAGTGACTCCATTGCAGCCCGTGTGTTTACTGCAGAACGAAACGCTGATTTCGTTTATATCATAGCTTACCAGCCAGACTCCGTCAATGAGAATAAGCTCCTTTTCGAGATGGCACGTCATAACTTTACAAGCTATATGGTGCGCAACTTCGACATGAACATCGAAGAGGACAACGGACTACAACGTATGCTCATAACTGGATTCAAGAGTTATGACGAAGTCCTGCAATATGCACGCAACGTATATCAGCAGGAAAACATAGCACGGCTGCTGCAAAAAGCAAAAGTAATACTCATTAGCGGCAAAAATATGGAACTCTTGGGGACGCAGTATAGTTACGACGACTACGACAAGTTCTACGAGAAACACTTCATTCCGCTGAAGATAAGTACTGTCCGACTACTCACCGAGCCTGCCGAGATAGAATACGAAAAACAGCCGGAACCGGAAACCAACGACGAGGGTGACGTTATCAATGATGATGAACTGTATAACGGTGGTGTCATTGACAACAATACGCTTATCGACCTCGGCATCGAGGAAGAGATTCCTGCTGAGGAACCAGCACCAGCTACTGTTATTGAGGAGCCTGCTGCAACGACAGTAGTCACAGAGGAGCCTGCTGCGACGACAGTAGTCACTGAGGAGCCTGCTGCAACAACGGTAGTCACTGAAGAGCCCGCTGCAACAACGGTAGTCACTGAGGAGCCTGCTGCAACAACGGTAGTCGAGGAGCCTACAACTACAGTTGTTGTAGAGGAGCCTACAACTACAGTCATCGTTGAAGAACCTGTTGTACCACAGCCTCAGCAACCGAAACCGGCTCCACAGGCACAACAACCGAAATCGGCTCCACAGGCACAACAAAACAATGACGAACCTACGATAGTGTTCTCGGACGACATTGTACCCGAAACACCAAAGAAACAGGAGAAACCGAAACAATCTTCAACAGAGTTGGAAGACGAATATTACGACTTAGAAGGATTTTAAGATATGACAAACGGACGATTATTATGGGTTGACGATGAGATAGAATTACTCAAAGCACACATTCTCTTCCTTGAGAAAAAGGGCTACGAAGTAGTAACCGTTAGCAATGGTACCGATGCCATTGAGGAATGTCGGAAATCAACGTTCGACCTCATTCTGCTCGACGAGATGATGCCTGGTATCAGCGGTCTCAAGACTCTGCAGTATATTAAAGAGATACAGCCTACGACACCCGTCGTGATGTGTACGAAAAGCGAGGAAGAAAACATTATGGATATGGCTATAGGCAGAAAGATTGCCGACTACCTCATAAAACCCGTAAACCCTTCACAGATACTGCTTACACTTAAAAAGAACATCCATCAACGCGAGATTGTCACAGAGGTAACACAAAGCAGCTACCAGCAGGAATTTATGAATATTTCTGCAAAGATAGACAACTGCGATACGTGGCGCGACTGGATGGAGGTTTACAAGCTGATAGTACGCTGGGAACTAGAACTCAGCAGCGCCGACAGCCACATGACCGAGATGCTGCGAATGCAGAAAGAAGATGCCAACAACGGATTTGCTAAGTTTATACGGAAAAACTATATGGATTGGGTGGCGCCCAATGGTAGCACAAAGCCAAGCGAGCAGCGTCCGGTGCTCTCAACGGACATCTTCAAGACAAAGGTATTCCCCCTACTCGACAACGGTGAGAAAGTGTTTATGATTGTCATCGACAACTTCCGCTTCGACCAATGGAGGGTGCTGGCGCAGGAGATTGGCGACATGTTTGAAATCGAAGAGGATATGTATATGACCATCCTTCCTACAGCAACGCAGTATGCCCGCAACGCCATCTTTAGCGGATTGATGCCGAACAAAATTGCGGAGATGTTTCCGGATTTGTGGGTTGACGAGGATGAAGAAGAAGGAAAGAACCTCAACGAAGGTCCACTCATCAAAACACACATTGAGCGGTATCGCAGACACGACACATTCTCTTATAATAAGATTAATGACTCTACAGGAGCCGACAAATTCCTGCAGCAATATAAAAACCTTCAGCAGAACGACCTCAATGTGCTTGTGGTGAACTTCATAGATATGCTATCACACGCCAGGACGGAGTCGAAGATGGTTCGTGAACTCGCCAATAACGAATCTGCTTACCGTTCCATCACTTTAAGCTGGTTCCGTCACAGCGTGCTTGCCGACGTATTCAAACTCCTGGCACAAAGCAACTATAAGATAATCATCACGACAGACCACGGAAGCATTCGTGCCAACAATCCGATAAAGATTATCGGTGACAGAAATACTAACACCAATCTGAGGTATAAGTTAGGAAAGAACCTCAACTATAATCCTAAAGAGGTATTCGTAATCAAGGAGCCTCATAAGGCACAACTGCCTGCACCAAATCTGAGCACAAGTTATGTCTTTGCTACCGGCGACTCCTTCTTTGCATATCCTAACAACTATAATTATTATGTCAACTACTACAAAGACACGTTCCAGCACGGAGGCATCTCTATGGAGGAAATGCTTGTGCCGTTAATTCAGTTGACACCACGTAAACGCAGTTAAAAAAAACATTATGGAAATAGTTATCAACAACATAAAAGACATCAACAAAGCAGCGCGAACATTCATTGATTATATGCCTGAAGGCAACGTCATTGCCTTCTATGGAAATATGGGAGCCGGCAAGACGACATTCATAAAGGCGCTGTGTGAGGAACTGGGTGTCGAGGACGAAGTGACATCACCCACTTTCGCCATCGTTAACGAATATACATGCACCAATGCCCCATCAAAGATATATCACTTTGACTTCTACAGAATAAAGAAACTTGAAGAGGTTTACGATATGGGCTACGAAGACTATTTCTATAGCGACAGCCTGTGTCTTATAGAATGGCCTGAACTTATAGAAGAACTACTGCCCGACGATGTGACTAAAGTACACATCATCGAGCAGTCTGATGGTTCACGAAAAATTGTCTATTGACAATTACAGGAGAGCTTTGAACTTCTCATCGAGAACAGCCTTTGTGCTGGCACCGACAAACTTATCTACCAACTGACCGTTCTTGAAGAAGAGTATTGTAGGGATGTTGCGAATGCCCATCTCTGCAGCTATGTCGTCGTTCTCCTCAACGTCGCACTTGCCTACAACGATCTTTCCGTCGTACTCCTCAGCAAGTTCAGCAATGATAGGAGCTACCATACGACAAGGTCCGCACCATGTTGCCCAGAAATCCACTACTAATGGTTGTGCGCCATTCTTTAAACTCTCAAAGTTTTCTGATGTAATCTGTACTTCCATAATAATTTGTATTGTTTAGTTGATTTTATACTCTATATTCTCATTCGACTGAATAAACGACAGTAGCTGCCTATTCACGTCAACCTTCTTGTTAGCACTTGTAAGAGATACTGTACCATCTTCTCCCTGCTCACTCAACTGTATATAGAACTGCGTATCACCAGGATTATTATTCACCATAGCCGTAAGTTCTGATACAAAGGTATCGTTAAGTTTATCGGCACTCATCGTTATGGTAAGTTTATCAAGTTTACGCTGCTTGACGTCATATAACTGGTCCACCTGTTGTACCTTTATTTCGAGAGAATCGCCATAGGCGAAACGTTTCGAAACCTTCGCTGTCACATATACAGTGTAGTTCTCTTTCATCATACTGCTCCATCGTGTCCAGTCGTCACCATAGAGAGCTAGTTCACCAGCGCCCTCAAAATCCTCGATAGTAATAAATCCGAAGGGCTTTCCTGTCTTTTGCGAGAAACGCTCCACCACACCTGTCACTATACCTCCAAAGGTTAGTTCGTTACGTTTCGACAGCTCCACGAGGTTAGCTTCTCTGCCTATCTCGTTACAATGGGTGTTGCACATGTGGTTCATCACTATGCTATACTCATCCAAAGGATGTGCCGAAAGATAGATGCCGACGAGTTCACGCTCCTTATTGAGCTTCTCTATTGCAGCCCACGGCAATGATTCTGAAGGTACAGGACGACTTATCTCTATGTCGTTCATATCTCCAAATAATGAATTTACCGACATTGCCTTTTCCTGTTGGAACACCTGTCCATAACGTATCAGTGTTTCTATGAAAGTGTCACCTTTTGCTGTCTCTACAAAATAGCGTTCTCGTTCTATACCGAAACCGTCGAGTCCACCACTGTATGCAAGACTCTCAAGAACCTTACGGTTAACCATTTTCTGGTCAACACGTTCCATAAAATCGTAGATATCCTTATAAGGTCCGTTTTTTTCACGTTCTTGAATGATAGCATTTGCAGGTCCCTCTCCTATTCCTTTTATTCCTGCCAGACCAAAGCGTATCTCACCGTGTTTGTTAACGGTGAACTTCATACGACTCTCGTTAACATCAGGTCCAAGAGTAGCTATGCCCAGCGAACGACACTCGTCCATGAGTTTCGTGATTTCCGTTATCTGATCCTTACGACGACTCATGATGGCAGCCATAAACTCCGCAGGATAATTGGCCTTCATATATGCTGTCTGGTAGGCAACCCACGAATAACAGGCTGCGTGACTCTTATTGAAAGCATAAGAAGCAAACTTCTCCCAGTCGGCCCATATCTTCTCCAGCACCTTAGGGTCGTGTCCGTTTTTCTTTCCGCCCTCGATGAACTTCGGTCTCATGGCGTCAACGATGTCTTTTTTCTTCTTTCCCATCGCCTTGCGCAGAGCGTCACTCTCACCACGGGTGAAGTCAGCAAGCTGCCTGCTGAGCAACATCACCTGCTCCTGATATACGGTGATACCATAAGTATCCTTAAGGTACTTTTCCATACAGGGAATGTCGTACGATATCTCTTCACGACCGTTCTTACGTGCAATGAACGAAGGGATATAATCCATAGGTCCCGGACGATACAAAGCATTCATAGCAATAAGGTCTTCGAATACCGTCGGGTGCAACTGTCGCAGATAGTTCTGCATACCACCCGACTCAAACTGGAAGGTTCCTATAGTCTTTCCCTGTTGGTACAGTTCAAATGTTTTTGCGTCGTCAATAGGTATCTTGTCAAGGTCTATTTCCTTTCCCGTAGTAAGACGTACATTCTCCACAGCCTCCTTCAACTCCGATAGTGTCTTCAGTCCAAGGAAATCCATCTTTATAAGGCCCGTTTCTTCTATCACATGACCATCGTACTGCGTACAGTTGACTTTCTTACCCTTGAAGTCCGGGTCATCAGCCGTCGATACTGGTACCCAGTCGCTGATAGAATCTCGACAAATGATGAAGCCACAGGCGTGGATACCCGTTCCGCGGATAGTTCCCTCGAGCATCTTTGCATACTTTATAGTGTTACGCAACTTCGGGTCCGAACTACTTTCCGCTTCCTGCAACTGAGGTGTAACCCTTATCGCGTTCGGAAGGTTCATCTTCAAATCCTTCTGTGTCTCAGGATCTTTCAGTCGGTCAGGAATAGCCTTACAAAGGGCATTCGATATGTCGAGCGGAACTTTCTCTATTCGTGCCACATCCTTCAACGACTGCTTCGTAGCCATCGTACTATATGTAATAATGTGTGCACAGTTCTCGTGTCCGTACTTATCCTCAACCCATTGCAACACACGACCACGACCATCGTCATCGAAGTCTGTATCGATATCAGGCAGAGAGATACGGTCTGGATTCAGGAAACGCTCAAACAGCAGATCATACTTCAAAGGGTCTATCTTCGTAATGCCAAGACAGTAAGCCACAACAGAGCCTGCTGCCGAACCACGACCAGGACCCACCATAACACCGAGTTCTTTACGTGCCGAATTTATGAAGTCCTGCACAATGAGGAAGTAACCTGGGAAACCCATCGTCTTCATTATGTGCAACTCGAACTTTATTCGCTCTGCCACTTCTTCGGGCAGTGGGTCTCCATAGATGCGATGAGCACCATCGTATGCCAACTTTGCAAGGTATTCTGCCTCGAACTTTATTCTATACAACTTATCATAGCCTCCAAGGTGAGCTATCTTTTTCTTTCCTTCCTCTTCCGATACTTGGTTTTCACCATTCTCGTCGCTTGTAAATTCTTTATACAGGTCTTCTTCTGTATATTTTTTCCTTATCTCCTCCTCTGTTCCGAATGATTCCGGTATGGGGAAGAATGGCATTATAGGATCATGATTGATGTTGTAGAATTCAACCTTGTCCAGCACCTCAAGGGTGTTCGTGAGAGCCTCGGGAATATCACCGAACACTTCGTTCATCTCATCCCTTGTCTTGAACCACTCCTGTTTGCTGTAAAGCATACGTGTCGGATCGTCAAGGTCCTTTGATGTTGACAAACACAACAGATGGTCGTGTGCCTCTGCCGTCTCTTTATCTATGAAGTGAGCGTCGTTAGTACATACAAGTTTTATGCCGTACTCTTTGGCCAACTCTACGATGACTTTGTTTGCCTTCTGCTGCAAGGGGAAGGTCTCACGGTTGGCACGAATATTCGGGTCTTTCACCTCGTGGCGCTGCAGCTCCAGGTAGTAGTCATCACCGAAGAGTCTGTGATACCATTCTATTGTCTCCCTTGCTCCAGCAATGTCTCCGTTGAGAATCTTCGAAGGCACCTCACCGGCAATACATGCCGAACACACGATGAGTCCTTCGTGATATTTCTCCAGTTCTTTATGGTCTGTACGCGGTCTGTTGTAAAAGCCCTCAACCCACGAATTAGACACCAGTTTTATGAGGTTCTTGTAACCTTGAAAGTTCTTTGCCAACACAATGAGGTGATTTCCTCCAAGGTCTTCCTTTGTCTCCTTCAGATGCATGTCGCCGCGTCGTGCTACATACATCTCACATCCGAATATTGGCTTGAAAGGTTCCTTACCTTCGGCTTTTCGTCCTTTGTTCACGCTATTGCAATAGTCGAACAGTTCTTTTACACCGAACATGTCTCCGTGGTCAGTGATAGCCATACCTCGCATACCGTCAGCAATAGCCTTGTCAACCAGTTTCTTCACTGGCGACTGTCCGTCAAGTATTGAATAGTACGAGTGTACGTGTAAGTGAACAAAATCTTGCATTATATTATAACTATGTAAAAGTGGCACAAAGGTACGAAATAATATTGAGAATTGAAAATTGAGAATTAAAAATTATTGTCCAACTATTATTTTTATCTTATTTTTACATTTTTACTTCTTTACTCTTTCATATTTAATAATTTATTATTACTTTTGCATCCGAATTAAATACCGCAAGCTACCCTATGGGAGAAAAAATAAAGAAACTCAAGAAAATAAGAATCCATCGTGAAGGAACCAACGAGCTTACACTAAGTCTTATCGCTTTCTGTATTATAGCTTTTGTACTTTGGTTCTTTGTTGACAATAAAATTTCGTTCTGGGCCTTCGTAGTAATCTTTGGTCCCGCCTGGCTTATGGCGCTCAACTTCTACCGCTGTCCTATTCGTTACTTTAATGGCGACACGGAGAAACTTGTTGTAGCTCCTGCTGACGGCAAGATTGTAGTTATCGAGGAGACTGAGGAAACAGAGTATTTTCACGATAAGCGTCTCATGATTAGCATATTTATGAGTCCGCTGAATGTTCATGCCAATTGGTTCCCTGTTGACGGAAAAATCAAGTTCGTACACCATCAGAACGGCAACTACCACAAGGCGTGGCTTCCTAAAGCAAGCGAAGAGAACGAGCATGCCGACATTATGATAGAGACTCCTGATGGTCAGGATGTGCTGGTACGTCAGATAGCAGGAGCTATGGCACGACGCATCGTTACCTATGCAAAGCCTAACGAGGAATGCTACATCGACGAGCATCTGGGTTTCATAAAGCTGGGCTCTCGTGTTGACGTCTATTTGCCATTGGGTTCAAAACCTGTGGTCACTATGGGACAACCTACAACAGGTGACCAGACAGTGATTGCGAAATTAAAATAATCATGAAGAAACACATTCCTAATACCATTACATGCTGCAACCTCGTTTCTGGTTGTATCGCTATCGTCAGTGCTATAAACGGCTCTCCTGAATTGGCGCTGCTATGGATAATCATTGGAGCAGTATTCGATTTCTTCGACGGGATGTCTGCACGTCTCTTGGGAGTATCGTCTCCCATCGGCAAAGAGCTCGACTCACTCGCTGACGTAGTAACTTTTGGTGTCGCTCCTTCCACAATTATCTTCCACCAGCTATCAACAATGGTATATCCAGAGTTTCTGACGTCTCTGCACGAATACATCCCCTACTGCGCTTTCATCATGGCAGCCTTCTCTGCCCTTCGTCTTGCGAAGTTCAATCTTGATGAGCGTCAGACAACATCATTCATTGGCCTTCCAACACCTGCCAACGCCCTCTTTTGGGGGTCACTGATTGTTGGCGGTCAACAGATACTTACATCTTCACCCTACATGGTGTTAGCTATTCTTGTTTTGGTGCTCGTAAGCAGCTATCTGCTCATTGCAGAACTGCCTCTCTTCGCATTGAAGTTCAAGCACTGGGGATGGAAGGGCAACGAGGTAAAGTACATCTTCATTGCTACCTCGGCAGTATTTCTTATAGCACTACAGGTTTCAGCCTTTGCACTGATTATCATGTGGTACGTTATCTTATCGATACTCACTAACAAGAAGTAAAAATCACAATATAGAAGATGGTTATTCTTCAATTCATTTTCTTCGTCTTCGTTTTCATTGTAGTGATGGCGCTGGTAACAGTGCTACGCATTATTACTGGACTTAACAAAACACGCAGAAAATTTATGGATTTTGGCAGACAACAGCAGAATACTACTGATGCCTATAACCAAAATCCAAAATCTAAAAAGCAAATTTTTGCTGACGATGAAGGCGAGTACGTTGACTTCACCGAGGTTCAATAAACCAGCGTACCTATCTCCTCGCCTTCCATAACACGTCTGAGGTTACCCACCTTATCCATATTAAAGACATATATCGGCAGATTGTTGTCCTGACACATACATATTGCCGTCAGGTCCATGACCTTAAGTCCGCGCTCAAGCACTTCCTTGTAGCTTATCTTGTCGAACTTCACCGCCGTGGGGTCCTTCTCCGGGTCGGCGGTATATACTCCGTCAACACGTGTACCCTTCAACATCACGTCGGCTTCTATCTCTATGCCTCTGAGACTTGAACCAGTGTCGGTGGTGAAATACGGCGAACCGGTGCCGGCAGAGAATATACAGATATATCCTGCCTCCATAGCCTCTATAGCCTTCCACTTTGTATAGAACTCGCCAATAGGTTCCATACGGATAGCCGTCATCACCTTGTTCTTCACGCCGATAGCACCCAGCGCCGAACTCAGTGCCAACGAGTTTATGACCGTAGCACACATACCCATCTGGTCGCCCTTGACGCGGTCAAATCCCTTCTGCGAACCGCTAAGCCCGCGGAAGATGTTACCGCCGCCGATGACGATGCCTATCTGCACACCCATATCGTGGATCTCACTGATCTGCTGCGCATACTGACTCAGACGCTCCGGGTCTATACCGAAACCCTGAGCTCCCATCAGGCTCTCGCCCGAAAGCTTCAAAAGTATTCTCTTAAATTTTGCCATAGTTTTTTATTTTTTTTTGTTATTCCATAATTCCGTAATTCCATAAATCCGTGATTCCTTTAAATCACGAACTCCACTTCCTTAAAGCCGTAGCGCCGCTCTTTGCCGTCGGTACTCCTAAGCACTAAGTGACCGCTCTCCTCTACCCTTTCTATCCGGGCTTCGAAGTCTCCGTCCTTGTCGCGGTACTTATGAACGCCGTCCTTTCTGTACAGACAGTCTTCGTATTCCCGGTGTATTTCCCGACGCCCGCCGTCGTAAAGTCTTTTAAGGTATCCCTCAAGGTTCTTCATGACACTCTGCAGCACCGCTTCCCTGTCCGTCTGGCGCCCCGTTATCTGCTTTATAGACACTGGGTTCGGCGCGTCACTCAGGAACTCCGTCTGGTTAATGTTTATCCCCGTTCCGAAGATACATGTCTTTACGTCACTCCCCACCAATACGGTCTCTATCAGTGTTCCGCTTATCTTTTTGTCGCGCCAGTAAATGTCGTTAGGCCACTTCACCGTCACGTCGCCGGAACTTTCCGTCAAAGTGTCTTTTACTGCCACTTCCCCGATGTATTCCGTCAAAGTGTCTTTTACTGCCAGTGCGATACACATCGACAGCACGTACTGACCGCCGGCACGGACACCCATCGGCGCTACCCTCACGCTAAACGTAAGATTGCTGCCACGCTCCGACTCCCAGTGGTTCGTGCCCTGACCGCGTCCCGCCGTCTGGTATTCTGCCACCGCCACCACCGTCTCCACGTCGTCACCTTCGTGGTAACCGTGCAGGAAACTGTTCGTCGAGTCTATCTCGTCAAAACGTATTATCTTCATAGTTTATTACTGCAGGCAAAGATAACAATTCTCTTTTAATCATACAAAAAAAAGGCTTTATTTTTTCGTATAGCAACACTTTTCGTTTCTATAAGTAGTGCCTTGGGGAACGTGATGCAATGCTTTTCTATATATCTCTACAGCCAATATGCTAAGATATTCTTCATGAACTTTCATAATAAACGGTGCAAAAAAAGCCCTTTTATATCACAGTTTCAGAAGTTATTTCTACCTGTTTCTGCTAAACAAAGTGAAAAATTGATATGCCCAAAGCAGCTTTTCTTATTTAATAAGGTGGATTTTGCAAGAAAATAAGTACCTTTGTACTCAAATATCCGTCTCTTGGAAAGAGACGAATGGATATTACTCGACAAAGACCCCAAAGCCGATAGGCAAAAAACATAATAGAACTCCCTCGCTGTGTAAAAAGGGCTTGGTCGCCCGTCGAGACACTATGAAGGGATTTTTTAGATGATAATGGCAAATGCGATCACTCGCTTTCATGCAAAATACTATGCAGCTCTCCTAAACGGACAGTCAGCAAATGGTGACATAGGCTCGCTCTCACAATCGCTGCTGAGCAGCACTGTTGACATCAATCCTCACCAGATTGATGCCGCATTATTTGCTTTTGCATCGCCATTTTCCAAGGGTGTGGTTCTTGCCGATGAGGTGGGTTTGGGAAAAACCATCGAGGCAGGTTTAGTCGTTTGTCAGTACTGGACTACGGGAAAGAGACGCCCGTAATGCTGAATCGGTAGCAGAGAAGCTGGCTTTGGAAAAGAAAGTGGACGAACTGAAACGTAAGAAACGCCGTCTGCGAAATGAACTTGATGACAGAGAGGAAGAAGTAAGCGAACAGCGTAGGGCGATGATTGCGGAATTGGAACAACGTATGGTGAGGCAGACAGAACAGCAGAATCTGTTTGTTTTTCGCTGGAAAGTAAAAGAGATTTAAAAGAACACTTAGATATGGCACAGAATTATTACCAGAGTTTCAAGAAGAAACTGGAAGAAATCTTCATGATGGATCATGCCGAACTGGACTTCGGTATCTACCGCATCATGAACCAAAAGCGTAACGACATCCAACGCTTTCTCGACTCGGAACTGCTTCCGCAGGTAAAGCAAGTCCTTGAAGGCAACAATGCCGATGCAGACAAGGCAAAGAAACGTATGGAAGAGATTGCGGCTTCAGTGGGTGGCAATATAGAGGTATTGCCTAAAGGCACACCCATTCGCGATGAATATGACAAATTGGAAGCACAACTGGCGCAGTCGGCTGATACGGAGTCTATGCAGGCAGAGGTGTTCAGCCATCTTGTTACATTCTTCTCGCGCTATTACGACGGTGGCGATTTTCTGTCGAAGCGTCGCTACAAAGATAACACATACGCCATACCTTATAACGGAGAGGAAGTAAAACTGCATTGGGCAAACAGCGACCAGTACTATATCAAGACCTCAGAGTATTTCCGCGATTATACCTTTGTACTGCCTACATCACGCAAAAAGGTTCACTTTGTGCTGAAAGATGCCAGCACAGAGCAAAATAATAATCGTGCCGCCAACAACATGGAGCGTCGCTTTGCGCTCTATGTACCAGAGAACGATGAGCCTATTGTGGAGACAACGGCTGATGGTGAGCTGAATATCTACTTCACCTACGAGTTGATGCCTAAGGCTACAAAACAAGATGCTCTGAAAGCTGAGGCTTTTGAAACTGTTAAGACCTTGATACCAGCGGAGTATGAAGAAATGCTGACTACGAAAGTACCAACGCAGAAAGAGCCTAATCGCACTTTGCTGGAGAAGCACTTGACGGATTATACAGCCAAAAACTCATTCGATTATTTTATCCATAAGGACCTTGGAGGCTTCCTTCATCGTGAGTTGGATTTCTATATCAAGAATGAGGTACTGCATATCGATGACCTTGATGCTCAGTTCATCAACAGTCAGCTGACTATAGTTCGTGCCATCAAGCAGGTGGGTGAAAAGATTATCCGTATGCTGGCTCAACTTGAAAACTTCCAGCGTAAGCTATGGCTGAAGAAGAAGTTTGTGGTGCAAAGCGACTATTGCATCACGCTTGACCGTGTGCCAGAGAAACTCTATCCTGAGATTATTGCTAACGAAGCCCAGCGTAATGAGTGGGTACGCCTGTTTGCCATTGACGAGATTAAGGGCGACCTTACCACTAAGGGGTATAGCGAACCGCTTACTATCGAGTTCTTGAAGCAGAATCCCTTCCTTGTTCTTGACACCGCTTTCTTCGATGCCAAGTTTAAGCATCAATTAGTAAAGAGCATGGAGAATATAGATGAGCAGACCAATGGCTTGCTCGTAAAGTCTGATAATTATCATGCTTTAAATC
>CAMUVE010000025.1:0-25389 GCA_947163985.1 uncultured Prevotella sp. | reverse complement strand
GGTTCCATAGTTCAATGGATAGAACAAGTCTCTCCTAAAGATTAGATCCGAGTTCGATTCTCGGTGGAACTACATACTAATCAGTTTTAAATATGAAAAGAAGTTTATTTATGGGCGTAGTTGTATTGACAGCTACGATGTGCGCATTTGCCGACCCGACATTCACTACAAAGGAAGTAAAGGTGAACCGCGGTGGAGTAGATGGCGGAAAAGTAACATTACGTTTCTACGAGGATATGCCCTCAGTGCCTTATATCTCCGTGGCTCAGTTCCAGGCATTGATGCTCCCTGGTTCAACTGTCACCGTTACCAAGGACGGCGACACCTACAAGCTGCAGAATTCCTATGCTACCGCTACTGTAAACACAGCTACCGAGCAGTTCTCGTCTGACGACTACATGGCATTCACCAACCTTATGAGTCTTATACAGAAGGAGGGCATGGACAACGTTTATCTTGACGGCTCTCCCTTCATACGCTACAAGAGTCAGGAGTTGACACCGGCAACGGTTACTGTCACCTTCGATTTCGGAAAGTATGGCATCGACCTGCGTGGTGACGACGAGGCTGTGTATTTCCCCTTCGCTACAATAGCAGACTTGTACAGCGACCTCTATTACCATATTGCGGGTTACAATGGTGAGGAAGTTGTTCTGGTGACGGAAAACGAAAACTCAGACATCTGCGCATTCGACTCAGGACGTGCGCTGGCTCTGATAGAGCAGCCTACACGTCCGGCAGACCTAGCAGAATTCACATATAAGGAGTTATGTTTCGTAATTGACAAGTTCTACGGTATGCCCGGACGCTCGGCTTACGAGGATGTTATCAAGGAATACGGTCTGGACAAAGCGCTCAGCGACAATCTCATAGATGATGGCGCTACCATCAAACAACTGTTGAAGAGCACAGACATGAAAGACTATCTTTTTGGAATGAACTGCATGCAGGTAGTGCTTTACGATGGTGGACATACGTCGGTTTATGTGGACTTTCTGGTTCTCATGAAGCTACTGAAGAGTGAAGGTTTGAATAAGTGGTTAGAAAACTTGACTGCCATGAAGGAGAAATATCCTGTACTGTACTTAGGAGTGCTGACGAACTTAATTATGCATATAGATCCCTCACGAGACAATGCTGTTGAGGCCGCTCGTAAAGACAAGGGCGTGAACGACCTTTTCTATTATAAGGAGGGCGACACTGCATATCTGCTATATCCACAGTTCGGTCCTACCAACATGCCTGCATGGAAGGCTTACTATGACGGCGGATGTAAGGAAGAAGACAAGCCTAAGTATGATGAAGAACACAAGGGAGACCTGGTCACAGTGCTTGACGCAATGAAGAAAGCCAACGACGACCCCGAGGTGAAGAACCTCATCATCGACTTGGCTTCGAACAGGGGCGGCTCTCTTGATATCGTTATGGCTATTACTGCCCTTACAGGTGGACAGAGCCATTTCTACAGCGAGAACACCCTGACAGGACAGCACCAGCTTATCACCTACGATGTGGATTGTAACTTTGACGGTGTGTTCGATGAGAAAGACAAAGAAGTGTGGAAGGAATACAAACTGAAATACGGTGTTCTCACCTCCAAGCTGTCGTTCTCCTGCGGCAACGCCTTACCATCGCTCATGAAAGATATGGGCTTCCCCATCATCGGCGAGCAGTGTGGCGGTGGAGCCTGCGCTGTCCAGAACTTCATCACTCCCGAGGGCTTGCAGTTCCAGATATCGTCATATCGTGGCAAGCTGACTGACAAAAATTGGAACAGTATAGATGCCGGCGTGGAGCCTAATTATCCTATAACCGTAACCGCAAAACCGGATGAAGAGATAAAGTATGACTATTCAGGGTTCTACGATGTGGCTGCTATCAGTAAGATTATGAATACAGCTACTGATATCACTGCAATTCAGGCAAGCGATAATAAGCAGCAGAGCGACCTGTGGTACACTATTGACGGACGCAGGGTAAAGGCTCCTACGACAAAGGGCATATACGTAAACCGTGGTCGAAAGATTATTGTGAAGTAGTTGAAAGGCTTCTTAGATTATTAATTTACAAAATAAAAAAGTATTATGAAAAAGTTTTTTATTGCATTCTTGATGATTGCACCTATGCTGCTGAGTTCTTGCGGCAAGGATGAGACAACTAACGTCAGCGGTAATGTTAAGCAGAGCGTAACAAAAGGTACTCTCCTGAGCTTAACTTACATCCAGAAGGATCTCAACACTGTTGACAACACAATCACACTGTTCTTGTTCCGTTCAGGCGATGCCCTTGTTGGTAATTTCAACCTGGAAACAGGTGCGGTTAAGAATCCCATTTACTACAAGAACTGGAACACAGAAGGTCTTCACATGAAGGTTACTGATGAGGCCGGCAAGCTTCTTAACTGGGATTGCTACAAGCAGGGTGATAACATTATGATTGACGGTGTTGCCTGGTACATGCCTACAGAGGAAGCAAAGCAGCTGACAAAGCCTATCATCGATGCAATCTGGGCTGACGTTGACAAGAGACTTAATAAGTAATAAGGAAACAACGAAAAGAAAAGCCTCTCCACGATCGGAGAGGCTTTATTTGTTTTTAGAACTCAAGGTTCTCTATTGACTCTTCAGCCTTTGGAGCCTGAGGCTCTTCGTTGTTCTGGTGGTTGTCGTGGTTGTGCTGACGACGCTCGCTGCGATCGTTGCGGTCTCCGCGAGGACGACGGTCACCACGCTCGCCACGAGGACGACGCTCGCGCTCTACATATCCCTCTGGTTTCGGTATGAGCACGCGGTGTGACAGTTTGTACTTACCTGTCTTCGGGTCTATCTCGAGGAGCTTGACGGTAATCTTGTCGCCCTCCTTGAGACCTGCCTCTTCAACAGTCTCAAGACGCTTCCAGTCAATCTCAGAGATGTGGAGCAGACCGTCCTTGCCAGGCATAATCTCTACGAAACATCCGTAAGGCATAATGCTGCGGACTGTACCCTCGTAAACCTCGCCAACCTCAGGAACGGCAACGATGGCGCGAATCTTACCGATTGCTGCGTCGATGCTCTCCTTGTTAGGACCGCTGACCTGAATCTTACCGACACCGTCAATCTCGTCGATAACGATGGTAGCACCAGTGTCTTCCTGCATCTGCTGGATAATCTTACCACCAGGACCGATGACAGCACCAATGAACTCCTTAGGAATCTCGAACTGTACGATACGTGGTACGTGTGGCTTAAGCTCTGGACGTGGCTCAGCGATAGTCTCTACGAGTTTGCCGAGGATGTGCTCACGACCTGCCTTTGCCTGCATAAGAGCCTTCTCGAGGATCTCGAAGCTAAGACCGTCGCACTTGATATCCATCTGTGTTGCTGTAAGACCGTCGCGTGTACCTGTTGTCTTGAAGTCCATGTCGCCAAGGTGGTCCTCGTCGCCGAGGATGTCGCTAAGGACGGCGTACTTTTCTTCTCCGGGGTTCTTGATAAGACCCATAGCGATACCGCTGACGGGCTTCTTCATAGGAACGCCGGCGTCCATCATTGCGAGTGTTCCTGCGCAGACGGTAGCCATTGACGAAGAACCGTTAGACTCTAAGATCTGTGATACTACACGGACGGTGTATGGGAAGTCCTCTGGAACCATGTCCTTCAGGGCGCGCCAAGCAAGGTGTCCGTGACCTATCTCACGACGACCTGTTCCACGTTGTGCCTTAGCCTCACCGGTACAGAATGGTGGGAAGTTGTAGTGGAGGAGGAAACGCATGTAGCTCTTGTCGAGAACGTCGTCAACGAGTTTCTCGTCGAGTTTTGTTCCTAATGTACATGTTGTCAGCGACTGTGTCTCACCACGGGTGAAGATACTGCTTCCGTGAGGCATTGGCAGCGGACTGACCTCGCACCAGATAGGACGAATCTCGTCGCACTTACGTCCGTCGAGACGTGTGCCTTCGTCGAGGATGCAACGGCGCATAGCGTCGCGCTCTACGTCGTGATAGTAACGGTCGGCAAGAGTATTCTTCTCTTCCAACTCGTCCTCGGTGAGGTCAGCGTGTGCGGCAGCATAACGCTCCTTGAAGTCTTCAATGACTTTCTCGAAGGCCTCTGCACGTGCGTGCTTCTCGAGAGCCTGCTTTGTAATGTCATAAGCTGGCTGGTAGCACTCCTTCTTAATCTGCTCGCGGAGTTCCTCGTCGTTAACCTCGTGGCAGTATTCGCGCTTGACATCTTTGCCAAGTTCCTTAGCAAGTTCTGTCTGCAGTTCGCACATAGGACGGATGGCGTCCTGAGCTGCCTTCAATGCTCCGAGCAGGTCCTGCTCAGAAACCTCTTTCATCTCTCCTTCCACCATCATGATGTTCTCTGCAGAAGAGCCTACCATAATATCCATGTCGGCCTGTTTCATCTGCTCGAAAGTAGGATCAATAACGTATTCGCCATTGATGCGTGCTACACGAACTTCACTGATAGGACATTCGAAAGGAATATCTGATACTGCCAGTGCTGCTGATGCTGCAAAACCTGCAAGAGCATCAGGCTGATCTACACCGTCTGCAGAAAGCAGCATGACGTTCACGAATACCTCAGCATGATAGTCTGCTGGGAAGAGTGGACGGAGCACACGGTCAACCAGTCGGCTGGTGAGAATTTCATTGTCTGAAGGTTTGCCTTCGCGCTTGGTGAAACCGCCAGGAAAACGTCCCGCTGCGGCGTACTGCTCTCTGTAGTCAACCTGCAAAGGCATAAAATCGGTTCCGGGAACTGCATCTTTTGCGGCACAAACGGTGGCGAGCAATACGGTGTTGTTCATGCGGAGAACAACGGCGCCGTCAGCCTGTTTTGCCACTTTCCCGGTTTCAATGGTGATGGTTCTTCCATCTGCCAATTGAATGGTCTTTGTAATTACGTTCATCTTGTTTAAAACATCTAAAAATAAAAAATAGTGCGACGGAGTCGCTAAAAAACTGCGCAAAGGTACACATTATTATATTAAGAAACAAAGAAACAGGCAATTATTATTGTTTTTTTAGAAATAAGCGAAAATATACATAGTCATAATCCGATGTGTATGAGAAAGAGTTTCACCGCAAAAGTAGGCTACTTACACACTAAAAGTAGGCTACTTACACATCGCTTTAGACAAATTCTGAAAAAAGAATTTTTCATCAACACTTACCTTTTAGGGTATCAAATTGCTGTTCCGCCCTCTGTTTATCGGTGTTTCAAGAGTGGTAAGTGTTGCTTCAACACTTACCTAACACTTACCTCGCATCTCGCACCTCGAAGTTAGCTCCCCTCCCTTTGGAGGGGTAGGGGGAGGCTGTTAAGTATTAGGTAAGTCTTAGGTAAGTGTTTGGACAACACTTACCTTGCCTTGCGCCCTTTATTTATCGGGGTTCCAGGCGTTTTTAGGTAAGTGGGTAAGTGTTTTGAGAAAAAAGTTTTCTATTTCTTTGTAATTTCAAGAAGAATAATTATCTTTGCAGCAATATCTCACAGAAACCAATTAGGTGGAGTGAGTGCAGAAAATGTTTCACAAAATAAAATTGTAATCCCCAATACCTCAGATGACGTAGACGAAGTAATTTGTCCACGTTTTCTCAGGTCTTACCTCCGTCACCATTCCTAACAGCGTGACGAGCATAAGAAGTGGGGCATTCCAAAATTGTTCAGGTCTCCAAAAAGTTATTATACTTGATATCGCTGCATGGTGTGGTATTAGTTTCGCTGATAATAGTGCGAATCCTCTTAGCTATGCTCATCATATTTACAGCGACGAAAATACAGAAATAAAGGAGTTAGTAATTCTCTTCGGCGAATAATTGGGAGATATAAGTCTTTTCGCATTGGCGAAGTTTTTCCAGCGACTTTTATATATTTTTATGCTTTTTTCCCAATGAAGTTTTCAAACTCGTTGCGTTCACCGATTCATTTCTAACCTTCCAGGTTTACCTGTTCCTGCCACTTGCTGACGCTGATGCCAGTGCATGAGACGAAAGCACGTGAGAAAGTGTTGTAGCTTAAGAAGCCGCTGTCTTTTGACAACTGCTGCAGGGTGAAGGAGGCGCTTTTTTCTTTCAGGGCTTGACGATATAGTGACTGGAAGTGTTCTATGCGCAGCTTGTTAATATATGTATAGTAGGTAAGACCCTGCGAGGCGAAATAGCGACTCAGGTAGGTGCGATTGGTATTGCATTCCTGGGCCACTGTTTTGAGTGACAGGTCATGTTGCAGGTAGAGCTGTGTTTCCTCGCAGTGCTTCCGCAGCAGTTCACCCGTCCTGGCGATAATGATGTCCTCCCTGGTGGTTTGGTCTGTCAGGGTGTTGGCTGTTTCGTCAGTCTCTGCTTCCTGTTCCTTTGGCAGCTTCTCCACCTCAGCCTCCGCCGTCAACGGCTCCAGTACTTGATGATGGTCAATGAACCAGACAATGATACCGATGAACAGGATGTCAGCAAGGTGGAAAATGTATGATAAGGCTACGCATATCTGCATGTCGCTTTGGAACAGCATCAGCAGATAGTTGATGAAGGAGAAGAACATGGAGCTTAGAATAATCCAGCTCCAGGTGACCTCCTTATGCTCCAGGTCTGCGTAGTTGTCGGTCAGGAAGCGGCGGTAGGCTATTGCAGCTCTGATGTACCAGCCGATGAAGAAGACCACTTCAGCTATGTACATGCCATATACTGCCCATTTCCACCACGCGTGTCCAGTGAGCAGCCACCCCGTCAGGGGCATCACCGCCAGCACGCTGATCAGCAACAGCCGGTTGTCCCAGTGCCGGCGGTCTTGCAGCAGTTCGAGCAAGAAATGCAGTACCACGGGACACCATATTGTCATGTCGACTGTGACAGATGCCATCTGCAGGAGCTGCAGGTCATCAGCAAGCCATAGCACCATCGGGATATTAGTCAGATAGATGAGTGTGTAGATAAAAATCAGCCTGCCCGCCTTGCGCCGCAGATGCTGGTCGGTGACTATCTCACTTCCGAAAGCATTACGTTTCGACACCAGCAGATAGACGGCCATCGACGTCAAGATGGTCATCATCACCGCGAAGTGAATCACGTACTGGTAAAACTCTAAACTTGTCATACCTATACCTTAAAATATATATGCAGAAGCGCGGAACTGTTTGCTCCACATTCCACAAATAAGTCTGCCGCACGGCTGTAACCATACGACGAAGCAAAGGTACGAAATAATGCTGACGTGGCAAAGGAATTTTAGAAGATTAACGAAAATCGGCGTTAAAACAAGCGCCATGCTTTTATGAAATATCAAGGAAAACGCGATGCTTCGCATTGTCAAATAAACAATCGTCAGTTGTCATGCAAACAAACTTTCATCATTCGTACAATTCGCTATCCGTTTGAAATATTTAAATAGGCACACTATTCTTAAAATGCAGTCCTTTTCCGATAAAGATAGTACCTTTGCGCTCGACTTATTTAAAAGTCTGCACTCGCGAAATATCATTTTAACAACAAAAAACAAATAACGTTTAACATTTAAAACAAGTTTAACATGAAGAAAAAACATTTACTCTTCACGACACTTGCCCTCGCCTTAGGAAGCCTTACTGGCGGCAGCGAGGCAATGGCGCAGACCAGTTGGGATTATGTCTACACACAGGAGCAGACCAATTCCGACACCTGGACAGCCCTGTCGGAGGGTTCCACTACTGGTATGACGCTGGGTGGTTCAGGAACCACCTCCTATTATCGGCTGACGAAGTCGCTGAACTTCACCAACACCACTGCCGGTGGCAGCGGACTGACCATCCTGGGTACGGTGTATCTCTATCTGCCTGCAGGCGTGAACATCACCTGTGTGGGAGCCAACGCCAGCGGAGCAACGGGTGCCGGTGCCGGTATCGAGCTGGCTGAAGGCAACACGCTCTACATCATCGGCGGCGGCAATGGCGCCACAGTGACTGCCACGGGCGGTAATGCTGCCAACGGCGGCAATGGCGGCAATGGTAACAACGCATACTTAGAATATGATGAAAAATGTCTGCCGGGTTCGGGTGGCAATGGCGGTAACGGCGGCGGCGGTGCCGGCGCTGGCATCGGCACACGAGGCGGCAATGGCGGTGCCGGCGGTGCTGGAGCTACTGCTAATAATAGTGTAGATGAGGGTATAAACCTCGGCGTAGATGGTAATTCAGGTTCTGCAGGTAATGCTGCAGGTAACATGGGTTATCTCTATGTTGAAAACACCAATGGCATCACGGTAACTGCTACAGGCGGCAGCGCAGCAACCAGCGGCGGTGCCGGTGGCAATCGTGGTGGGAATGCTGCCGAAGATCCTTACAACCAATATACTGCTTCCGGCGGTGGCGGCGGTGGCGGTGGCGGCTTCGGCGGCGCAGCTGCTAACATCGGTACGGGTGGCCCCGGCGGTGGCGGCGGTGGCGGCGGTGCCGCAGGTAACAGTGCATGGGCAGCTTATGATTTCTACCGTGTAGGAGCAGGCGGTGGCAAGGGCGGTCTCAATGCTGATGGCAGTAATGCTTCTGACGGTGTGACGAGTGAACTAACAAGTATGCATGATGCTGAATATAAATCTGGATTCGACAGTGATGATAGTTTTACTGATAAAGGATGGGAATCTGGTAATGGTATGCATGCAGGCGGCAGTGGAGGTTCCAAAGGTGGTGACGCTGCTGTCGGCACGACAAATGCCGGCGAGAAGACGTACACCATTACGTTACAGCCTACAAAGACAAAGGTGAACGGTTCGAACCTTAATGCTGTCAGCAAGACATATACTCCTTCAACACTTACGACGTTCATCCTCCCGAAGAACAAGAGCGGCTACCAGTGGGCACTGCTCGTCTATGGTAAGAGCTGTAAGGCTGACGGTACGGCAAGCAGTGTCTTCACTACGGCAACAAAGGAATTCTTTGGCGGCGAAGAGACAGATGAAGCATTGCGTACAATAGTGCTTAACGACGTCTATGGCGACATGACCTTCGTAGAGGTGGCAACCACCTGTAAGCTCAAGAGTTCTGGCGACAACAGCGAGACGCTCACCGACTTCTTCTATAATGAAGAGCTTATGTCGCAGAAGTACCCGGTTACCGTTCGTCTGCAGAACCGCACGCTCTACACAGACGACAAGTATAACACCCTCTGCCTGCCTTTCGGCATGACACCTTCTCAGTTTGATATTTCTATTCTGCAAGGAGCCACGATATACGAGATGAATACAACCGCTACAGGCTATTATTCCGACGGGATGCAAATACCAGATCCGATGTATAAGAAAGAGGGCCCAGTGCTTTACCTCAAGTTCGATCTTGTAAATGCTTCTACTAATGGGCTTGAAGCCGGCAAACCTTATCTGGTGAAGTGGACGTCAGGCTCCAACTTTGTGGACAACACCTCAGATGGCAACACTCGCCATGAAGTAGACTTCTACAACGTGACGGTAACAAAACTGGCGCCTCAGGCTCCAGCTGCTAATGGTGTCACTTTCCAGGGCACGTTCTCGTCATCGGCAACGTTGACCGCCGGCGACAAGACGAAGTTAATCCTTGGTGCTGAAAACAAGCTCTACTACCCCTCTAAGAATATCAACGTGGGTGCCTGCCGTGCTTACTTCATCATCCCTGCAGCAGCAGCCTCCGCACGTGAGGTAATGATGAACTTCGACAACGAAGACGTTATAACCAGCATCAACATGGTTAAGGGTTCAGGCGTACAGTCTCAGGATTCTGACACCTTCTTCAACCTGAACGGTCAGCGCCTCAGCGCTCCCCAGAAGGGAATTAACATCGTGAACGGTAAAAAAGTAATAATTAAATAACATATTTAGAACAATGAAAAAGACTTATTTAAAACCCACCATGATGGTGGTTCCAGTACAAATCACTCAGATGCTTTGCGCAAGTGTTGAGTCGAATGTTTACTTTGAGTATGGAGGTGAGACTCCTGATGAGTTCGACGAAGACGATATCCGTTAAGTATATATTATACATTAATATTAATATTGTAACAGATGAAAAAGTTATCTATATTAACATTCCTCGCCCTCTTTGCGGCTACCCTGACACCACAGGGAGCCGCCTGGGCGCAGGAAAAGGACGACGACTGGGGTCAGGTGAAGACCATCACCAGTGAGTGGACACACATCACTGAGGGTTCGACCACGGGCTTCGAGCTGAAAGACGCTTATTACTACGTGACGGAAGACCTCACCTTCACCAACACCATCGAAGGTGCCGGACAGGGCAGCGGTATGTATGTGCAGGAAGGCAAGACTGTGAACCTCTACATCCCTGCCGGTGTGACGCTCACCGTAAAGGGTGCTGACGCTCAGGGAGCCACAGGTGCCGGTGCCGGTATCCTGCTGCCTTCGGGCACTACGCTCAACATCATCGGCAACGGTACGCTGAAAGCCACGGGCGGTAATGCTGCCGATGGCCAGGCTGGCGGTAACGGAACCGATGGTAGTTATGTGGAAGATGATGACGATGATCCCAACACATGGTTCTTGGGAGGAAGGATTACTGGTGGCCGTGGCGGCTACGGTGGTAATGGCGGCGGCGGTGCTGGTGCCGGCATCGGCACAGCTGGCGGCAATGGCGGTCTGGGTGCAGAGATGCTCGCAGCGGACGATTCGCGTGTACCTCATTCTTATGCTGACTGGGATGGTGGTGACCTCGCCGGTCGTCCTGGCGACCCCGGCAGTGCCGGCTCAGCAGCAGTAACAACGATGGGTACGCTCAACATTGCAAGCACCATCACTCAGCAGATCAGCGGCGGTGCCAAAGGTAATGGCGGTGCCAAAGGTACAATCGGTAAGGGTTCGTTTACTGGCGGCGATATTTCGTTTGAGGGTATAGAAGTTGAAATGATTGGTGGTGTACCTATTCCCATTCCTCAATTTGACCTCACAGACTTGCAGGCCATTGCTGGTGGAGGCGGTGGCGGCGGCGGTGCCGGTGGTGGCAGCGCACAGGCTATCGGCACTGGTGGTGCTGGTGGCGGTGGCGGTGCCTCGGGTGCCTGCGGCAGCGGTTGCGCCCATAACGCGTGGGTGAATGAAAACTTTGGCTCTGTAGGTGCCGGTGGCGGTGAAGGCGGCTATGGTCCTGAGAGTAACAATGGTACTGCTGGTGGTACATTCTGGATGCAAGGTGATGACAACATCTTCGACGATGAAGACAATCACAAGCCTGGTGGCGAAGGCGGTGCTGCAGGCACACCCGTAAGCGCTGACATGGCTTCGTCGGTTGGCGAAGCTAACGCTCCCACATACAATGTGAAATTCTATGCCGTCGGCGTGACACCCAGCACGAGTAATTCTACGTACCAGGTGGGTAGCACAGCCAAGGTCACCTTGCCTTCTCTGAAACAAGACAGCAAATACAAGTGGATCTTGAGCATCTATGGTAATGTGCTCGGAGAGACCTCTGGTCATTGTGGTGGTCCTAATGGTGATGTCTATGCACCGGGCGATGAGGTTGACCTCAGCAACATCTATGGCGACATCGAGTTCTGCGCCGTCTATGTAGGTTGTGAGATTGACTGTGCCAGCTGGTACTCAAGCTATGCGGGCTTGGCTTATAGCTCAGAAATGAGCGGTAAATACACCGTTGTCGATCTGAAGGGTCGCAAGCTCTATAAGGACGGCTACTGGAACACGCTGACACTGCCCTTCAGCCTCTCTGCCGAGAAGTTGGCTACCACCTGCTTGGCTGGTGCCGACATCCGTCGGTTCGACAATGCCAGCTGGGACAGCGGAAACAAGAAACTGACCATCAACTTCAGTAATTCGAACGAAGGAAAGATTGATGCCGGTGTACCCTACATCATCCGTTGGGAAACACCCGAGACGGCTACTGGTGAGGTTATCAACAACCCCAGCTTCACCAATGTCTCAATCACCATTTTCAATCAGGAGGATCTCGACGATGTGGAAAACACATACGAGACAACGTCAGGTGGTCTCAGATTCGAGGGACAAATTGCACCGGTTCAGGTACAAGCCAACAGCAAGACGCTCCTGCTCGGTGCTAAGAACAAGCTCTATAAGCCCAACGACCAGTTGTACGTCTATGCCACCCGCGCTTACTTCACCTACACAGGTAGTATAGCTATGGCCCGCGAGATCACGCTTGACTTCGGTGGTGGCGAGCAGATTAGTACACTCATCGAGAATGTTGAAACTGACGGTCTTCGTCAGAACACGATCGAGGGTATCTTCAACCTGAACGGCCAGCGCCTCGATGCTCCCCAAAAGGGTATCAACATCATCAATGGTAAAAAGGTCGTGATTAAGTGAGTGAAGTGAAAGCTCACTTACACTTCCGAACGTGAACGAGCTCGAGCTTTAGCTCAAGGTCGTGATTAAGTGAGAATAAAGCAGAGCTTGCTCAACAATAAAAATCGGACTGATGTTTAGTCAGTCCGATTTTTTGTTGTTCACTCCAAGGTGACATCAGGGACAGGTACGTTGCCACCTAATATGTCATTGGAGATAATGGAACTTCCAAAATCATTTTGCTATTTCAACTTTTTTTCTTATCTTTGCCGTCAAATGTAACGATTGCCTATGGGTCTGAAGATAGAAGACGATCATCCGTACTGTGTTTTCATATCCAGAGACGTATGCTGTTGTTCTGAAGGAAACGGGAAAACCTATCGGCTGTATAGGTTTGAAAACAGGGAACGCAACGGACTTGACTGAACACGACGATGAATGCGAACTTGGATATTGGCTGGGTGTGCCGTATTGGGGACAGGGGCATGTCAACAGTCTCACAAAGGACGAATGGATGATCCTATGATTGACTACGATTCCATATGGCGCACACAAGATGAGATTCGAACGGTGGTGAATGCCGTTCTGGGGGAATGTATCTGGAATCTCAGCTATAGTGAGCGACGCATGGCTATTGAACTAGAGTTGACTGTCACTCTCGATGATGATGCCATCGGCAATCTGTGCTGCCAGTTCCCCATCTCAGCCGATTACGATGGTCTGGGCGCAAGAGGTACAAAAATTGTATTCCCCCTCCCAAACAAAAGTTAAATACGTTAATTTTTCCTCTTATTCTACGCATTCCAAAGCCCTCAATCCACTTTTCTGCCGTTTAACATATAAGTTACTGATTATCAATATTTAATATATTCTCTAATTGCTCAGGTCTTATGTCTGTCACTATCGGAAGTGGTGTAACTTACATAGGAAGCTATGCATTTAGCTGCGGAATCAAATTATCCACAGTAAATGTAAATATGAATATTCCAATTGAAATAGATGAATCGGTATTCGAATTTACAGGAAAAAATTATAGTAAAGATATTATCTATTTGGCAGCAACTCTAAATGTTCCAATTGGTAGCAAAGCATTATATAGTAATGTAAAAGGTTGGAAGAAATTTGCGAATATTCAAGAGACAGAGTTTACAGGTGTAGAAACTATAAAACAAAAATCGACTCCAACCTCTTACTACTCCATTAGCGGAGAGAAACGCAATAATGTCCATCGTGGAGTAAACATCATCCGCATGAGTGACGGAACAACTCGTAAGGTAGTGGTGAAATAACAACTTATTAATCATATCTTCAATCCGCAGTACCTACAGCAGGTGCTGCGGATTACCTTTAGTATGGGGACGGGTACATTTAGGAGGACTCAAGGTTAAGTGTTTGTTGACTTTTTGACTTTTTGTAGATGGTTTTCTTTGTCCTTTAGCAAATATTTCGTACCTTCGCAGGCGAAAAAGTGTTACGGGGACTGTCCCTGTGGTAAAAAAGAATATGATCATGAAGAAACTACAGAAAATATTTGTCGTTGCAACAGCAGTATTGCTGTGTGCTTGTTCTGAAAACAAATTCCACATAAGCGGAACTATAGCCGACGCAAAGGACTCGGTGCTTTATCTTGAGAATGTGGGTCTTGAGGGAATAGTAGCAATAGACTCTGTAAAACTCGATGAAAAGGGTAATTTCGAGTTTTCCGACAAGGCTCCCGAGGCACCGGAGTTCTATCATCTGCGTATAGCAAACCAGATAATAAATGTTAGTGTTGACTCCACCGAAACGATAACGGTGAAGGCGTCATATCCCACGATGTCATCGGGCTACACAGTCGAAGGTTCTGAGAACTGCGCCAAGATTCGTGAGCTGACGCTGAAACAGCAGCAGCTGGTACGTACGCTGATGGCGCTGCAGGAGAACACCACTATGGGAACGGAGCAGACACGCGACACTATGCTCAGCGTAATCCGTGAATACAAGGACGACGTAAAGCGTAATTACATCTATAAGGAGCCTATGCGCGCATACGCATACTTCGCACTCTTCCAGACAATAGGCAACCAACTCATCTTCGACCCCAGTGGTGATAGAGATGACAACAAAGCATACGCTGCCGTAGCAACGAGCTGGGACACATATTATCCTAATGCGTTACGTGGTCAGAATCTCCACAATATAGCCCTCGAAGGAATGAAGAATATTCGTATGCTCAACAAGAAGGGTGTCGAGGTAGATCCAAGTAAGGTCAACGTGTCCGACATCATAGATATTGCCCTGTTGGACAACAAGGGAGCTATGCGTCATCTTACCGACCTTGCAGGCAAGGTTGTGCTTTTAGACTTCCACCTCTTTGCTATGAAGGATAGTCCTGCACGTATCATGCAGTTGCGCGAACTGTATAATAAGTTCCACGCTCAGGGATTTGAGATATTCCAGGTCTCTCTCGATGCTGACGAACACTTCTGGAAACAGCAGACGGCAGCCCTGCCTTGGGTTAACGTGCGCACTCCTGACGGCATAGACTCCGACATCCTCGTGAAGTATAACGTACAGACAATCCCTACGTTCTTCCTCATAGACAGAAATAATGCCCTGTATAAGCGCGACGCACAGATACAGGACCTTGAAAGAGAAATAAGCTCTCTGTTAGGAGGAGCTTAGAAACTCTGCAACCAAGCTTTCAGTTCGAGGAGCATCTCTATGTGATAGCGGAACGAAGTGCGTGCACCCCATCCGTGTCCTCCCTCAGGATAGATGTGTAATGATGCGGGCACGTCGTGACGGTAAAGCTCTGTGTAGTAACTCAGTCCGTTGGCTGGCAACACGGAGTGGTCGTCGTCGCTGAGTGCTATCCAAGCACGTGGTGTCACCCTCGTCACCTGCAGGTCGTTACTATATTCCTTCTCTTGTTTCTTCTTTGCCTTGTCGCCAAGGAAATTATCGTGCGAGCCACGATGGGTGATGTCGGGCATCATACTGATGACAGGGTAGAAGAGAATATGGAAGTCTGGTTTGGCATCTTTGGTGGAGTGGGTAGCTATGGTAGATGCCAAGTGTCCACCGGCAGAGAAACCCATAATACCCACATCGTTAGTCTTTATGTTCCAGCTGGAAGCATTCCTGCGCACCATCTTGATAGCCTCCTCGGCATCGCTGATAGGCACCTTCTTCTCGCCGTGAGGCATGCGGTATTTGAGAACGATGGCGGCGATGCCCTGCTGGGTGAAGAACTCTCCCCAGTCCTTCCCCTCGTGGTCCAGAGCAAGGTGTGAATATCCGCCTCCAGGACATATCACCACAGCGCGACCTGTTGCCTTTGTCTTCTCGGGAAGGTAAATCCACACCTTTGCGGTGTCGTTGACATCGGTACTTTTCACATGTGGGGTCCCTGCCCAGAGGTTCATTTCTATTGGTTTTCCGGCTGATGCCGCAAGGCTTACTGTTGTTATAAGAGTGGTCATTACAAGTTGTTTGATATTCATAGTCTAATGCATTTTGTTTTTGCAAAGGTAACAATTTATTATTTAAAAAAACAAAAAAAATACATATATAATAATGTGTATGTGGAAATTTTACCTACTTTTGCAGCCCAAAAGCAAAAAAATAATTAACAATGCAAGAGAACTTAGTAATAGTGGAGAGTCCTGCAAAGGCAAAGACAATAGAGAAATTCTTAGGAAAAGAATACAAAGTGATGTCGAGCTACGGACACATCCGCGACCTTAAGAAGAAGGAGATAAGCATCGACGAGAATTCGTTGGAGCCCGATTACGAGATACCGGAAGATAAGAAGAAGGTTGTCAGCGACCTGAAGACCAACGCCAAGAAGGCTAAGACTGTTTGGCTCGCATCCGATGAAGACCGCGAGGGAGAGGCTATCTCGTGGCATCTGTGTGAGGTGCTCGGTCTTGATGAGGAGAAGACAAACCGTATAGTGTTCCACGAAATAACGAAGGATGCCATCCTTGACGCTATAAAACACCCACGTCATCTTAATATGGGACTCGTTGATGCTCAACAGGCACGTCGTGTACTCGACCGCCTCGTGGGTTTCAAGCTCTCTCCGGTATTATGGCGTAAGGTTAAGCCGGCGCTCTCAGCAGGTCGTGTGCAGAGTGTGGCAGTACGTCTTATCGTAGAAAGAGAGCGCGAGATACAGAACTTCGTCAGCGAAGCCTACTACCGCGTTTCGGCAGTATTCACCATAAAGGGCGCCAACGATGACGCTCAGGAGATAAAGGCAGAGCTCGATGAGCGCTTTAAGACTCACGACGAGGTCGTTGCATTCCTCGAGTCGTGCAAGGAGGCTTCTTTCACTGTTAACGATGTGCAGAAGAAACCTCTTAAGCGTCAGCCAGCACCTCCTTTCACCACTTCTACCCTGCAACAGGAGGCAGCACGTAAGTTAGGTTTCTCTGTAAGTCAGACAATGATGATAGCACAGCGCCTTTACGAGGCAGGACATATTACATATATGCGTACCGACTCTGTGAACCTCTCGAAACTCTGTATTAACAGCAGCAAGGATGCTATCTGTAAGCACTGGGGAGCAGAGTACAGTCGTCCACGACAGTTCCATACCAACGCCAAAGGAGCACAGGAGGCTCACGAGGCTATACGTCCTACATATATGGCAAATGCCGAGATAGAGGGAACAGCACAGGAGCGTCGTCTGTATGATCTCATCTGGAAACGTACCATAGCATCACAGATGACCGACGCTGAGATAGAGAAGACAACAGTACAGATAGGTATTCTCTCTCCTTCATCCTCTCTCCACTCTCCTCTCTTCACCGCTACTGGTGAGGTGGTTAAGTTCGACGGTTTCCTGAAGGTATATCGCGAGAGCTTCGATGATGAAGAACAGAACGAGGAGACAGCACACCTGTTACCACCAATGAAGGTTGGCGACGAGCTGGAACGCAAGGAGATTACTGCCTCAGAACGCTACAGCCAAGGTCCTATACGCTACACGGAAGCATCACTGGTACATAAACTCGAAGAGCTGGGTATCGGACGTCCTTCAACATACGCGCCTACAATATCTACTATTCAGCAGCGTGAGTACGTTGTCAAGGGCGACAAGAAGGGCGAAACACGCGATTTCTCCGTTGATGTGCTGAAGGGCAAGAACATTACCCACAAGACTCGCAAGGAGGTTGTGGGCGGCGAGAAAGGCAAACTCCTTCCTACAGACATAGGCACTGTGGTTAACGACTTCCTTATGAAGTTCTTCCCACAGATTATGGACTATAACTTCACGGCAAAGGTAGAACAGGAGTTCGACGATATTGCTGAGGGAAAGATAAGTTGGAAGAAGATGCTCAAGAAGTTCTACAACGACTTCGAGCCGACAGTAGAAAAGACTATAAAAACCCGCGAGAAACATAAGGTGGGAGAACGCATGCTGGGTAATGACCCCGCAACGGGAAAACCTGTCTTCGTAAAGATTGGTCGTTTCGGACCAGTAGTACAGATAGGTGCTGCCGATGATAACGAGAAGCCTCGCTTCGCACAGCTGCCTTCCGACAAGGGTATGGACTCAATAACCCTCGAGGAGGCTCTCGAGCAGTTCAGTCTGCCAAAGACTTTAGGACAGTACGAAGGCTCAGATGTTGTCGTTGGCGTAGGACGCTTTGGTCCGTACGTTGCTCACAACAAGAAGTTCTACAGTCTCGGCAAGAAGGAGAACCCGATAGCAGTAACCCTCGACAAGGCTATAGAACTTATAGAGACAAAGCGCAAGCAGGAGGTTGACCGCCACATAAAGGACTTCACTGAAGATGCTAAGCTGCAGGTGCTCAACGGACGTTACGGTCCTTATCTTGCCTACGACGGTAAGAACTACCGACTGCCGAAGAATATGCACGCTAAGGCAGCACAGCTGACCTTCGACGAGTGTATGGCAGTAATTGAAAAGCAAAAGAAATGAAACGCATAATCCTGCTCGGCTATATGGGCGCTGGCAAGACGACGGTAGGTAAGGTTCTTGCAGCGGAATTGGGCATCCCCTTCTACGACCTTGACTGGTACATAGAGAGTAGAATGATGAAAAAGGTGCCTCAGATTTTTGCCGAGCGGGGAGAAGACGGATTTCGCAAGGTGGAGCGCACCATGCTCCACGAGGTTGCGGAGTTCGAAGACCTGATCTTGAGCTGTGGTGGCGGTACCCCGTGTTTCTTTGATAATATGGATTATCTTAACCAACAGGGAGAAACCATCTACCTCAAAGCAACGCCGGAGGTGCTGTTCAACCACCTGAAGATGGGGAAGGTGGAGCGACCGCTGCTGAAGGACAAGACACCTGAGGAGATGCAGGAGTTCATACGCCAACAACTTGCCCTGCGCGAGGAATACTACCTCCGGGCGCGCCACGTCCTTGACGTCAGTCTTATGGACAACTATGAAAAGATACGCATCACGACGCAGAAGGTTCGTGAACTGCTCGACTGGAAATAAAATAATACTATGATAAGAAAAATCCTTTTGCTTGCTACAATGTCTTTGTCCGCAATGACATTGGAGGCACAGACCGTTGACGAGAGTCAGATGAACAACAAGGACCAGGTTACCAATGCCCTTGATGCTATACGCGGTCGTGTGGCAGGACTGCAGGTGGAGCGTAACGGCGCCAACGCCATGAGTGCTGTCCGTCTGCGTGGTACCACGTCGCTTACCGGTGGTAACGACCCGCTGATTATCGTCGATGGCGTTATGGGCGACCTGTCGCTGCTGGAGTCGGTTTATCCTACCGACATAGAGAGCTTTAACATCATCAAGGACGCTTCCGAAACGGCGCAGTACGGAAGTCGTGGCGCCGCCGGCGTCATCGAGGTAACCACTTTGAGGGGTAAGTCCGGGAAACTCCGCATAGGCTACAACGGTTCTGTAGCCATTTCATCGGTATATAAGCGTCTTGACATGCTCTC
Organism: uncultured Prevotella sp.; assembly: GCA_947163985.1. Taxonomy (GTDB): domain Bacteria; phylum Bacteroidota; class Bacteroidia; order Bacteroidales; family Bacteroidaceae; genus Prevotella. The sequence goes on along the minus strand of CAMUVE010000025.1, from coordinate 6,197 downwards.
GGCTGACGGCTATCGCAACTATGCAAAGGAACATAAACTGAGCATCCTCGACTATGGTGAAAACAGCAACTTCCAGAAGCAGATAGAACGCACCGGAATAACTCATCAGCACCATGTTGCTTTCGTCGGAGGAACCGATAATTCCAACTATCGTGTGTCGCTCGGTTTTCAGAACGAACAGACGGTGATAAGGAACATCGGTTCGCGCACTTTCATGTCGAATATGAACATGACGCAGATAATGTGGGACGGACTGCTGCGCGTCGATGTGGGAATGTTCGGGAACACCCAGCGCCAAAGGAGCATCTTCGACGACCAGAAACTATTCTACAGTGCGGCGGCATGGAACCCTACCTTCCCGTCAACGAAGAACATTGATGGTCAGTGGGACGGCTATCCGTCGGCATCGCAGATAAACAACCCTAATGCCTTGCTCGAGGAACAGAACCACCAGAACAATTCCCACATAAGCACTCATGCCAAACTGTCCTTCCAACTCCTGGACCCGTTGAAACTGATGCTTTTCGGCGCTTATTCATATACCAATAACGAATACGACGTTTATCTGCCTACCTCGGTGTGGAGCGGTGGCGAGGCTCGTCGCTCTTCCTCCCGCTCGGAGAACATTCTTGTCAATGCCGTCCTGAGCTTCACTAAACGATGGAACCGCCACGAATTGACGGCAAAGGCGATGACGGAGATACAAAAAGAGACATATCGCAGCTATGGGGTTACGGTGAACAGGTTCTCCACCGACGAACTGGGCTACGACAACCTCTCGGCGGGAGCGTTGCGCCCGTGGAGCGGTACTACTTCCACTTTTTATAATCCGCGAATGTTGTCCTTCCTGGGACAGGCGGGCTATACCTTCGACGACCGCTACTCGGTGAATGCTACCCTGCGTGCCGACGGCAGCTCTAAGTTCGGTGCCAATAACAAATGGGGATACTTCCCGTCGTTCTCTGCCACGTGGACACTTACCAACGAGGCTTTCATGCGCTCGGTGACGTGGCTTAACAGCCTTAAGCTAAACATAGGAATAGGATGGGCAGGCAACCAAGGGGCTATTGATAACTACACCTCTCTGGCGCTCGTTCGCCCGGCGGGCATCACTCCGGTGGGGAAGAAGTACATCGTCACCTTCGGAGAACTGAAGAACCAGAACCCGGACCTCAAGTGGGAAGTGAACCGCAACATCAATGTCGGCGTTGATGCCAAGCTGTTCAACGGCAGACTTATCTTTTCCGCCAGCTACTACTACTCCAAGACGTATGACATGCTGTATCCCTATCCTGTCAGTGTGCCGCCGTTCAAATTCCCGTATCTCGTTGCCAACCTCGGCTCTATGCGCAATACAGGTCTTGAGTTGTCCATAGGCGGCACCCCTCTCGCCAGGCACGACATGGAACTGACTGTCAACGGTAACCTGACATTCCAGAGCAACAAACTGCTGTCGCTCTCCGGTTGGTACAACGGCGAATGGCTTAGCGCACCAGAACTGTCGGCAATATCCACCCTCACAGGAGCAGGCTTCCACGGGTATAACGACGTGGTGTTCCAGATGATAGGACAGCCCCTCGGAGTGTTCTACGTGCCACACGCCGACGGTCTGAGGACAAATCCTGACGGCAGCCGCGCGTATAATGTCACCGGCAGCAACTACGTGGCAGGACAGGCAATGCCGAAGGTGCTGTTGGGCTCAAACATTTCGTTCCGCTATAAGGATTTCGACATCACACTGCAGGCTAACGGTGCCTTCGGTCACAAGATTTTCAACGGGACCAGTCTCAGCTACATGAACCTCAGTTCACTGCCCCTTTACAACGTTCTCTCCGATGCAATCGGCGAAAACATCAAGGACCAGGCGGTCAGTGACTACTGGCTGGAGAATGGTAACTACCTTAATATCGACTATATTACCGTAGCATGGCGCGTACCGCTGAAAAACAACCGTTTCATCGAGAGAATGCGCATTTCGCTTACTATGAATAACGTGGCAACGATATCCTCCTACAGCGGACTGACGCCTATGATAAACAGCAGTGCCGTGAACGGTACTCTCGGTCTTGACGATAAACGTTCTTACCCTCTCTACCATACCTATACTCTCGGCGTATCACTTAATTTCTGACAACCATGAAAGCAAAACATATAACATTCCCGATAAACATTCTCGTAACCTTCCTGCTGCTGTCAGTGCTTTCTTCGTGTGGCGGCTTTCTTGACGAGGACCCGCGCGATGCCCTCTACGAGCACCAGGCATTTAAGGATATGGAGAGTCTCCGCCGTAATGCCCTCCTCAACGTTTATAACTATATAGGCGGAAGCGAAGACAGTCAGGGACTGCAAGGCACTGCCAAGGGCGTTTACGACCTTAACTCGCTTACCACCGACGAGCAGATAATACCTATCCGTGGCGGCGACTGGTACGACGGGGGGCTGTGGGTACGCCTGTTTATGCATGCTTGGACGGCAGGCGAAGGACCCTTTAAGGACACGTGGGACTACCTTTATAAGGTGGTGATGCTCTGCAACGAGGGCATAGAGAATGTCACCAACTACCAGAAAAGCTGCGAGAGCAAGGCAGACATGGTACAGCCTTACATCTACGAGTTGCGCGCCATACGTGCTATGTATTATTTCTACCTCATGGACCTCTACGGCAGAGTACCCATAGTCACCGATGTGCACACCAAGAGCCGCGACATGGTGCTGAGTCCGCGCAGCGAGACCTTCCGCTTTATTATAAGGGAACTGCAGGAAGTAGAGCCGTTCCTTTCCGATGAAAACAGTTCTGTTGAGGGCTCCGAATACTATGGGAGAGTAACCAAGTCGGTAGTGTGGTTCCTGCTTGCCAAACTGTGTCTTAACGCTGAGATATACAGCGATGATATATGGACTGACGACGTGCGCCCTGACGGAAAGAACATCTTCTTTACTGTCGATGGAATGAAGAAAAATGCGTGGGAGGCAGTTGCCTACTACTGTTATAAACTGTCCTTCACCCATAGTCTTGAATTGTTATACCAGAACTGTTTTAAGGTAAACAATGTGAATACGGTAGAAAACATCTTCACAATCCCGATGAATCCGTTGGTTTACTCTAATGTCTATAACTATTTCTACCGCTCGCGCCACTATAGTCACGGTGCAGCCTTAGGCGGCGCTTCCGAGAACGGAGCGTGTGCTACCGTCACCACGATAAAGACCTTCGGGTACGGCACAAACAAACCAGACTACCGCATGCTTGTTAACTTCTACGTCGATGAAGTCCGTGAAAATAATGTTCCGGTTTTTGAAGATGACGGCTCTACACCGCTGGTCTATCACCCGCTGGCTGTTACCGACATTAACCTTACGGGCACTACATACGAGAAGACCGCCGGCGCCCGTCTCCGTAAATACGCTTTCGATGCTACGGCACGTGCCGACGGCAGGATGTCGAACAACGACATAGTCCTTTTCCGCTATTCCGACGCTCTCCTTATGTGGGCAGAGGCAGAGATACGTAACGGCGGTGACGGCAGCGAGTATCTTAATTCGGTGCGCGAACGTTCTTTCCAGAATCCCATATCTAATCCCACCCTCGACGATGTTTATCGCGAACGTCTTCTGGAACTGGTGTGGGAAGGATGGCGCCGCAACGACATGATACGTTTCGACCGCTTCCACCTGCCATACGACATACGTGTTATGGTAGCAGGAGAGTCCAACCGCTATACCATCGTCTTCCCGATACCGTCAGACATTATTGCCATGCACCCGGGGTGGAAGCAGAACAAGGGGTACTGACAGCGGGCAGGCATTAGGAACAGAAGAGTTAGCGATATTACAAAAATATAAATGGAAATGGAAACAATAGAATTCTTGGGATTTGGTATTAATGCGTGGATTACCATAGCAACAGTGATAACGATGTTTACCCTAATGTTAGTGACGAAAACAAGGGCAGAGATAGTCTTTCTCGGTGCTATCGGTACACTCTACGTCACCGGTGTGCTCGATGCGAAGGAGGCTCTCTCCGGATTTAGCTCTGTTTCGGTCGTTGTCATCGGTGTACTTTTTGCCGTGGTGGCGGGGCTTACCCACACCGGTGTGTTGCAGTGGATGGTAAAGCATCTGTTGGGACAGCCCGGCAGTTACTCAAAGGCTATAGTGAGACTGATGCTGCCGGTGGCGGCACTCAGCTCGTTTCTCAGTAACACCACGGTGGTAACCATCTTTGTTGGCATAGTAAAGATGTGGGCAAAGAAACTCGGCGTGGCGCCGAGCAAGTTGCTCATACCGTTAAGCTACGCGTCAGGAATGGGAGGCGTGTGCACACTTATAGGCACGCCGCCAAACCTTATTATCTCGGGGCTTTACGCTGACCACACAGGGCAGTCTATGAATGTCCTTGCAACTACCATTCCCGGAGTGTTCTGCCTCTTCGTCGGCATACTCTCCATCATCGCCATGCAAAAGCTCCTGCCCGTGCGCAAGGCTCCCGACAACGCCTTTGAAACGACAACGGACTATACGGTGGAGATGCTGGTCACGGCTGACAACCCCCATATCGGCAAGACCGTCGCCGAGGCAGGGCTGTCTAATGTGAAAGGCGGAAAACTGATAGAGCTGATACACTACGACACCATCATCTCGCCTGTCTCTGATGACGAACCCATTCTGGGCGGCGACAGGCTGATTTTCGCAGGACAGGTAGATGAACTGTTGGAACTTAAGAAAGACTACGGACTGGTGAATGCCGACCACTGCGTGTTCTCTATGAGCGAGATTGAAAAGAACCGTCAGCTGCGCACCGCCTATATCACGTTTGGCAGCAGTCTGATAGGCACGAGCATGGGTACGAGCAGCTTTGAGAAAGACAATAACATGGTGCTGGTGGCAGTAGCCCGTAGCGGACAGCGCATCAACCAGTCGCCCCGCGAGGTGGTATTGCAGGCTGGCGACACGCTGCTGTTCGAGTGTCCTGCCAAACTGAATATCGACACCGACCGTCTGGCGTCACAGTTGAAGTTCTTCGACTCGCAGCAGGTGATGAATATCAGCAACAAGACCTTCATATCATCAGCGATAATGCTTGCAATGGTGGTATTGTCGGCTCTGGGTGTCATGACCCTGCTGCAGTCTGCCTTCCTTGCAGCGGCGGCTATGATGTTGCTGGGCTGCTGCACCCCCAATCAGGCGATGAAGGCTATCAACTGGGACATACTGATGATTTTTGCAGGCTCTGTGGTGATTGGCATGGCTATCCAGAAGACGGGCATCGCCGAACGCATGGCTTTCGGAATCCTTGACGTCTGCGGCACCAACCCTATAGTGGTGATGACGGCTATCTGCCTTGTTGCCACCTTTGTCACGGAGTTTATATCGAATACTGCAGCCGGAGCAATGTTCTTCCCCATCATGTACGAGACAGCCGAGAAACTGGGCTACGAACCCTACACTTTCCTCATAGCCCTGATGATTAGCGTGAGCAGCAGTTTCGCAACGCCCATCGGCTCACCCACCCACATGCTGGTGTACGGTCCCGGCGGCTACCGCTTCAGCGACTTCATACGCATAGGTCTGCCGATGAATTTCATCATCCTTGCCGCCAATATCTTTATCGTGAATATTATCTACCCCCTGACCAAATAAATCCCCTGAATAAGTCAACGCTTACTCGGGGGCTTAAACGTCTTCAACGCTTTAAAAGTAATCAAAACTATTCACTATAAACTATAAACTGTTCACTATTAACTATTAACTATAAACTACAAACTACCCACTATAAAATAAATTTCACTGCACTTCCTGCACCTTCAGCACCTAATCGCTTGTAACTGCCTGTATTTCAGCGTTGTCACGTTTCGGCTACACTCCGCAACAGCCTACACCTAACTGACACCTGACTTACACCAAACTTCTTGTCCGGATTTTCTTTAATCCGTTCGGACATTTTGTCCGGAGCCTCCGTACTAATTGTCCGGATATTCCGTGGTAATAGTCCGACGGCTCCGTGCAAACTGTCCGAAAGATTCGTGGCAAGAGTCCGAAGACTTCGTGGCGAGAGTCCGGCTACTCCGTGACGCATAAATATCAGGTGTTGTGTAGGTGTAACGTAGGTGCAGGTTTTTTCAAAAATCAAAATACAGGAACGCTCTTATAGACAGGACGTTACGCAACATTTGGTGTCGGAGGTGCAGGAAGTGCAG
>CAMUVE010000024.1:0-25415 GCA_947163985.1 uncultured Prevotella sp. | reverse complement strand
GAACTCGGATCTAATCTTTAGGAGAGACTTGTTCTATCCATTGAACTATGGAACCATCATTTGTGGGTGCAAAGATAATAATAATTTACGATTTAACCGTTTTCTATTTACTATTTATTTCATTCCCACACTATTTTTTTTCTTTTTCTTTAAACCTTTATTATATATATACGTCAAAAGACCGTATGAATCGATTTATATTGGCGGGCATACTGTTGTTGTGCCCACTTTGTCTGTTGGCGCAGGGCAAGGGCAAGCATAAGAAGACGCTTACTCCGCAGGACTCGCTGGAGTTTTTATTAAATGAAGTAGTGGTAACAGGTCAGCGTTCGACGGTGAAGTTGGAGGTTGACCGCAAGACGTATGACGTTGACCAGAACATAGCCAACGCCGGCGGTTCTGCCAGCGACGTGCTGGAGAACATTCCGTCGGTGGAGGTTGACCAGGACGGCAACGTATCGCTACGCGGCAACGAGAGCGTGGAAGTGTGGATAAACGGTAAGGCGAGCGGTCTTACCAGCGACAATCGCGGCGAGATACTCCAGCAGCTGCCTGCCGAGAGTATAGAGAAGATAGAAGTCATTGACAACCCCTCGTCGAAGTTCAGCGCCGAAGGCTCCGCGGGTATTATAAACATTGTCCTCAAGCGCGACCGCAAGGCGGGCTACTACGGCTCGCTGCAGGTTGGCGGCAACACCCAGGGAGGTGCCAACACCAGCGGAAACATAAACTACTCAAGCGGTATCATAGAGACATACCTCAACGTGGGCTACCGCCACCGTCATAATAACCTTGGAGGTGCGTGGAGCCGCCAGCAGAACTATGCCGACAACACGTACATGAACTACGACACCGACAACGGCAGTCGTGGTAACAACCTCTTTACACGCGCAGGAATAACGTGGCACGCCACAAAGAAAGACGACTTCACGCTGAGTGGTATGGGTATGCTGGGAGGTCATAACAACAGCAACACCACACTCTACCACTACGGCACACGGGGTGCTGCCGACGACAGTCGCCGCATGTTCCGCAGGAATACCGGCGACATGGATATGCGCATGATGCACGGAGAGTTTGGCTATAAACATACGTTTAAGGACAACCACTGGATAGACCTCACCATAAGCTACAACAACTGGCACAGCGACAACAAGAGCTACTATCAGGACAGCACGTACTACAGTTTCCTGCCTGTAGCCGTGCAGCCATCGCCTACGAAGTACCAATACCAGAGTCGTCCTATGTATATACGCAACCGCTCGTGGGAAGTGAAACTGGACTACGAGAACCAGCTGGCTGAGAAAGTGAAACTGCAGGCAGGATACAACGGGAACTTCAGTAAGGAGAACACCCCGCAGGAGGCGTTTAATGCGAACACATGGGAAGGAACATCGCTCGTTGAGGACAAAGCCTTCTACAACAGGTTCATATACAAGATGGATCTCCACGCACTCTATGCCACACTGACGTGGAACGTTGGGAAGTTCGGCATCATGGGAGGACTGCGCGGCGAATACTGGAAGGTGAATACCGAGAGCTACACGTGGGAGCAGGAGCACGACGCCACAAAGCGTACGAGCCCTTACAAGAAAGACTTCTTCCAACTGTTTCCCAGCGTCTTCGTGTCGTACCAGCTGACACCAACACAACAGCTTCAGATAAACTACACCCGTCGTCTGCGTCGTCCTTGGGGCGGACAGCTTAACTCGTTCCGCAACACTCGCGACGCGTCAATGGTGGAGTTCGGTAACCCCGAGCTTACCCCCGCCTACACCCACTCTTTCTCGCTTAACTACCTGAAGCAGTGGGACCAGCACACCCTGTCGCTGTCGGCTTACTACCGTCCCTCTTCGGATGTCATCCAGCGCGTGAAGTACCAGGATCCCGCCGACGGCATTATGTACCAGACAAACATGAACGTCACCAAGGACCTCAGCACAGGTATCGAGGCAGTCGTTAAGAACAACCTCTTCCGCCGTCTGGACCTCACCACTACGCTCAACGCCTACTACTACGAGCTTGACGGTTTTGAGTATAACATCATGGGACAGAAGGTGACGGGCGAGAGCAACCATAACTTCTCGTGGACAGCACGTATGCTGGCGAGTCTGCTGTTGCCTAAGAACTTCTCCATACAGCTCACGGGCAACTACCGTTCGCGCCAGGTCATAACTCAGGGTTATCGTCGCGCCAACTACAACTTTGACCTCGGTGTTCGCAAGACCTTCTTCGACAAAAAGTTGGCGCTGAGTCTTAACTGTCGCGACATCTTCAACAGCCGCCGCTGGGAGACCATCACTTCGAGCAGCACCTTCGAGCGTCAGCAACGCAACTGGCGAGGCGGACGACGAGTGCAGTTTACGGTAACGTGGAACTTTGGTAATATGAAATCAAAACGCCCTCAACGTCAGCAAGAGTCCGACGATGAAGGCGGTGATATGAATGGTTACTCCGGAGGAGGTGAGTTCTGATTAACCCACCTGACTTCCAGGTTTTACGTCTTTTGTTGTTGTCACTACGCTGAGACTCTCGTCGAAGTCAACAGCTGAGAGAATCATTCCCTGACTCTCTATGCCCATCATCTGACGCGGTGCGAAGTTGGCAACGAACAATATGCGTTTGCCGATGAGTTCCTCAGGATTCTCGTAGTACTGTGCTATACCCGAGCAGATGGTGCGGTCCTTTCCCGTTCCGTCGTCGATGGTGAACTGAAGTAGTTTCTTCGACTTCTTCACCTTCTGGCAGTCTTTTACAAGACCTACACGGATGTCGAGTTTCTCGAAGTCCTCGAACGATACGGTATCCTTTATTGGTGCTGCCTTATACTGTGCAGCCTCATTGGCTTTCTTCGTAGCCTCTAACTTATCGAGCTGCTTCTGTATGACGTCGTCCTCAATCTTCTCGAACAGCAGCTGCGGCTCGCCGAGCTTATGTCCCGCCTTCAGTATGTCGGTATCACCCAGCTGGTTCCACTCGAAACCGTCCATGTTAAGCATTTCGCGCAACTTCTTGCTTGAGAACGGCAGGAACGGCTCAAAGGCTATGGCGAGGTTTGCCGTCAACTGCAGACAGATATTCAGTATTGTCTCACAGCGTTTCGGGTCGGTTTTCCAAACCTTCCACGGCTCACACTCGGTGATATAGCGGTTGCCTATGCGTGCCAGGTTCATTGCCTCGAACTGTGCCTCGCGGAACTTGAACTGGTCAAGAAGCTGTTCTACGTTCTTCTTGACGTCCTTGAACTCTTCGAGAGCCTGACGGTCAACGTCCTGCAGTTCTCCACACTCAGGAACCACACCGTTCCAGTATTTCTTTGTCAGCTGCAGGGCACGGTTTACGAAGTTTCCATATACCGCTACCAACTCGTTGTTGTTACGGTCCTGGAAGTCCTTCCACGTGAAGTTGTTGTCCTTCGTCTCAGGGGCATTAGCTGTGAGCACATAGCGCAGCACATCCTGTTTGCCCGGCATATCCTCGAGGTATTCGTGGAGCCACACTGCCCAGTTTCGCGACGTCGATATCTTGTCGTTCTCAAGGTTCAGGAACTCGTTGGCAGGAACGTTGTCAGGCATGATGTACCCTCCGTGAGCCTTCATCATCACGGGGAAGATGATGCAGTGGAACACGATGTTGTCCTTACCTATGAAGTGAATAAGACGAGTGTCTTCGTCCTGCCACCACTGCTGCCATGAGCCCCAGCGTTCAGGGTCTTTCTCGCAAAGTTCCTTGGTATTTGACACGTAGCCTATAGGAGCGTCGAACCACACGTAGAGCACCTTTCCCTCTGCACCCTCTACGGGTACGGGGATACCCCAGTTGAGGTCGCGTGTCATAGCGCGCGGCTGGAGGTCCATATCGAGCCACGACTTGCACTGTCCATAGACGTTAGGACGCCACTCTTTGTGTTCTTCGAGAATCCACTTCTTCAACCACTCCTGATATTCGTTCAGCGGCAGATACCAGTTCTTCGTCTCCTTCAGTACAGGCGTAGAACCGCTGATTGTAGATTTCGGGTTTATAAGCTCTGTCGGCGACAGGTCGCGACCGCACTTCTCACACTGGTCACCATAGGCGCCCTCGTTGTGGCAATAGGGACACTCGCCAACCACGTAGCGGTCGGCAAGGAACTGCTGTGCCTCCTCGTCGTAGAGCTGTGTTGTTGTCTCTTCGGTGAGTTTCCCTTCGTCGTAGAGCTTGCGGAAGAAGTCCGACGCGAACTTATGGTGTGTCTTCGATGTAGTACGTGAATACACATCAAACGATATGCCGAACTCCTCGAACGACTTGCGTATCATCTCATGATAGCGGTCAACGACATCCTGCGGCGTGATGCCCTCCTTGCGTGCACGGATTGTTATTGGCACTCCGTGTTCGTCGCTACCTCCGACGAACATTACGTCCTTGCCACGCAGACGCAGATAGCGCACGTAGATGTCGGCAGGCACATAGACACCTGCCAGGTGACCTATATGGACACCGCCGTTAGCATACGGCAGCGCTGCCGTAACGGTTGTTCTCTTGTAATTCTTCTTTTCCATCGTTTAAAATTTTGTGCAAAGGTACGGATAAATGATAGAAAAACAAAGAGAAAAAAAGGATTTTCTTTTGCTTTTCGCTCGACTTTTCGTAACTTTGCTCCCGACAATCCTATAAAACAAACTATTATGAAAACAATCAAAGTGTTATTATTCTGTTTCGCCTTAGTGGTGAGCACGCTTTCCGCTACGGCTCAGACGGCCGACAACATAGCGGCTAAGGCTGAATGGAAACTCGACAAGGGAACTACTGACCAGGTGGCTACATTCACTCCAGAAGGGTCTTCGGACTTCATTCTGAGGAATTACATGACCGTAGGTTCCGAACTCACTGTCAGCGGCATTGCCAACACCTCCGACGGACACACGCAGACCTTCTTCAAACAAGGTTCCAAGAAAAGTTCAATGAGCGACAACAACGCCGTTTGCTTCATGCTTGAACCCAAGCCCGGCATTGCCTTCACCCCTTCTCATATATCGTTCAAAGCTGCCCGCTGGGTTACCGACGATTGCAAGATGGATGCCTACTGGATTAATGACGACAACACTACGAAGACCCTTATGACGGGTAAGAAGCCTAATCGCGACGGCAGCGATGCTACCGTTTCTACCTACTCCTTCGACCTTACAGGCAACAAGGCAGCAGAAGGACTTTGCGGACTGCGCATTAACATTTACGGCATGAACAGCGGAAAACAGGTCAGTCTTGGCGACATCGAGATAGAAGGCACGCTCTACGGCACCGTCGGCGAGGTTATTACCTACTCCCTCAACATTGACGTCAGTCCTGCCGGAGCCGGCATTGTAGAGGTGTCGCCAAATGGAACATCATTCCCTACAGGCGAGAAGATTACACTTACACAGACGCCCAACGAAGGGTATATTTTCACAGGCTGGCAGAACGAGGCAGGCACGACGGTCTCTACGGCGTCGCCTTACGTTTTCAACCTTGAAGGCAACACCCACCTTACTGCCAAATATTCTTCAAAGGAAGAGTTCCTCAAGGGCGATTACACCGTTATTCCCTCGGGCGACGTCAATGCTTTCCGTGCCGCACTGAAGGCTGCCAACGAAAACACAACCGGAGCGCGTCAGTATATATTCCTACAGGATGGCATCTACGACTACGGCACATATCATAACCCCGAGTCGGGCTTCACGCCCTACGGACGCGACACCATAAAGGTTGACAACGTATCAATAATCGGCGAAAGCACCGATGGTGTCATCATCCAGATAAAGCCCGAACAGGCAAGCGTCAGTCGTACCTCGCCGATAGTAATCAAGGGTACGGGGACATATCTGCAAGACCTTACCCTCCTCAACAACTACGCATACGGCGGCAACGAAGGACAGGCGGCAGCCCTGCAGGACGAAGGTCACCACACTATCGGCAAGAACCTGCGTCTGTCATCAAATCAGGACACATACTATTCACATACCGACGTAGGACAGCTCTATTTCGAAGACTGTCAGTTCGAAGGGACCGTTGACTATATCTGCGGTAACGGCGACGTATTCTTTAACCGTTGCCGACTGATGTGCGTTAACCGCAAACCGAGTCAGGGCGACTACCAGGGCGACACACATATCGCAGCACCATATACTAAAGTAGAGGACTTCGCACAACCTGGCGGTCACGGATATATCTTCCAGGACTGCTATGTTGACTGCAAGGCACGCACGTGGGACTTCGGTCGCGGATGGCGCGGATGGCCTAAGCTGGCGTTCCTGAACACCACACTCTCTGCCGACGCCGAGAAACGTATCGGCAACGACCAGACCGGAGGCAAGGCTATAGACTACTCCCTCCGCGTCACCGTCAAGGGCATCAAGAACTCCAGCGACAGTTTCGCTATGCAGTTCTACGAGTATAACACCATGAACGAGGCGGGCAATGTTGTCAGTCCCGAGTCTAATATACTGACGTTCACTGCCAGCGACAGCAAGACCTATGAGACAATTCTTAAAGCCGATGAAATAGGACGTTTTGCTCTTCGCAGTGTCTATCCCGACTGGCAGCCCGACGAGGATGCCCGTCAGGTGGTAATAACGTCGGTAAGTCTCAACGGAGCGACACTCAGCTGGACGGCAAGCCGTGATGCCAAGGCATTCCTCATAGAGTGCGACGGCAAGTACGTCACCATCGTTGACGGCACAGAGAACAGTTACGATGTCACCGGCGGTCCTTCGGGTGTATATACCGTCCGTGCTGCCAATATGATGGGTGGTTTCGGAGCCCCTCTGGAGCAGGGTGGCACCGCCGTTGACGGCATCAGCAATACAGAAACAAACGATGTGGTGCGTACTGAGTACTACACCACATCGGGTCTTCGTTCTTCTGTCGCAGGACAGGGAATGTATATCGAGGTAAAGACGATGACTGACGGTAGCCGTCAGACACGCAAGGTCTTAGTGCCTTAAGAACTTCTTGGCGGTTGTCGCTCCGTCGGCACCGCGAACCAATACGGTATAGACGCCGCTACCAATGTCGGAGAGATTGCAGAACTGCGATTTCTCCGATCTTTTTGTCAGCATGCCGGCAGAATTATAAACCAGTATCTCACTGATGTCGCCATAGGCTATCACTCCGTTGGAAGTAAAGAATATGTCGTGTGCCTTCTTCACCTCAGCAATGCCGTCAACGGGCGAAACAGGCTGGTCGTCAGGCTCTTCCGTCTCTTCAAATCCGCTTGCCGACAAGTCGGTAAGGTAAATATCCTGACTGCCGGTGTTTGTAAGTTTCACCACTATAGGCTTCAACGACTGCGGGATGCCGTGATGCAGGAAGTCAAAACAGTGCATACGGCGGTCGTACGTCACCGTCTCACCGTCAGCGCCTTCTGTGCCGTCAGCATAGCGCCACTCCACTTTAAAGGTAGCATCGCCGGCAGGATACATGTCTGTGCGCAGGAGAGACAGAGAAGGCAGGGTCAGCTCGATAAAACCGCCACTTTTCGCCACCTTATACGCTCCTAACGTTCCGCCGCCGTAGAGCTGGCCTATCTTACGCTGTTCTTTGTTTCCGCTCTTGCCGTAATATGTAGGATTAACACTATTCGACGCACTCGCGTCAGAAATATATTGTGCCGTTTCATCGGACAGCTGGGCGGTCTGGAACAGTTCGTCGTCAATAAGTTTCAATTCCTTATACCACTTGCCGTCAATATTATTCACCTCCATAGCATCGAACATAGTGCCGTCGTTTACAGGCAGCATCTCCAGCGCGTTATATGCCGGACGCTCCATACCCTGTTCGTACGCTCCATAATCTGGAGCGGCGCCTTTATACGGCAGAGTTACCGTCGTGGAATAGTCGTCGAGCCACGCCCCCGGCAGCTTATACTGCTCTTGGAAGATGTCCTCACACTTCAGGTCTTTTATCTCTATACCCTTATCCACGAAGATGCTGTTTTCTTTCAGTCGTGCGAATCTCAGCGGAAGTTCTCCGTTAGGCTGTCTTGGTCCTATAGCAGTCTCCAGTGTTATGTCCTCAAACTGGTCGTCGTAGTCAGGCCAGTCTTTAGCGCTTATTCGCTTATACTCCTGTCCTGTTTCCGGGTTCGTTCCCTTGCCCATATTATACTGCGGAGACACCCCGAGCAAGTCTGTCCAGCTGCAAGCCTTAGAGTCAGGCCACATATCTCCGAAGCGATGATTTGCCTCGCCGGGACGGAATCCCAAACAGTTGCGCAGGTGGAAGACCGTTCCTCCCAACATCTCCACATCGCAGTTGAAGCGGAAGTTCACCTGTTTGTTGGCGAAGGCTGTACAGTTTATTATCCAGTTGCCTTCGTTATGGTTGTTCTGGTCGAAGCCGTGATACAGGTTGTATGCAGCCACGCAATTCAGGAAGATATGCGCACCATAGGACCCACCGCCCTGTTTGTTGCCGCCCTGCTTAAAGCCGTTGCCGTTGACTCCTATCGACCCGTCTTCAAGATATCCGTTCCATATAGCCCAGCAGTTTTCTATAAGACAAGGATATGCGGCGTAGTAAAGGTCCCAGCCGTCGTCACTATTTCCCCAGCAGCGGTCTCCGTGCCACTCGTTGCCCGGTCCAGGATAGAGTTTATTAGCAAAACCGTCGGCATTTCCTCCGTGGTTCTGCACGTCATAGTTGTAGTATGAGTCGCAATTAATAATCTGGTTATATCGTCCATAGAGGAATTTCTGGTTACGGTTGTTACCTCCATTGCCATCTTTATCAAATCCCAGTTGCAGTCCCGTGTCTCCGTTACGATAGAAGTTACATCGCTCTATGACGCAGTACGATGCTTCCAGTTTCATTCCGTTGTCGGCGGCATGAGTGAAGTCTATGTCGCGCCAATACCAGTAGTCTGCGCACGGGTTCATAAGCACTCCCCTATATTGTCCCGCATTGTCATCACCCGTATGCGGCTGGTTCTTAAAGTCAAAGACGGCTCTTCCGTCGCCATATCCGAACACACAGATACGATGATGGCGAGTACCACTGTGTCGCACATTAATCATGTCGTCGATATTGTCATACACTCCCGCCTTCACCCACAGCGTATCTCCTGCCACAAGCGTCTCGATGACAGGCTGCGGGTTTGTTCCCGGCTCTATCCACAACTGGCGTGCGTCAGCCCCTGACACACACACCGTAACCATTAGGACACACAGTCCTTTTCGTAGCTTACTGATATTCATAATTATTAGTAGTTTGTGTAATTCTGCGACAAAGGTACAAAACTTTTTCCTTGTAGAAGTTATTTTGTCTCGGAAAAGCTCAAATAAATTTTGCTTTTCGCTCGACTTTTCGTAACTTTGGAAGAAATCGCAGAATTTCTTTGTATAAAGGCAGTCTGGGGAATTGAAAGAAAGTAGGGTTACGAATTGGCAACCGTACTCAATTCCACATTCTGCTATGAATCGCATTCAGTGAACACCTGATGCTGAGCCAGCAACCATTTATGACTCATCATCGAGTGCAAAGGTAATCATTCCTTTTGAATTAGCCAAATCTATTCACATCTTTTTTTCTGAGCTTGCTCGCCACTCATTAAACAGATTGCGGCATCTTTTGTGGCACCAGCCAGAAAGGTGCGTATTAGGCTACGTCCTTCTTCTGAAATGATCTGTCGCATACAGAACTACCAAAGAATACTGCATCAGGTGAATCTACCTTGAAATGTGTACTTCTCTTATCTCTCTACTCTTTACTTTGATACATTCTGCGGAAGAGGAATCGAATAGTACAACATTTACGCCACCATTATGTAATGAACTATTAAAGCATATACCATCAATACTATTAATCTTACAATATTCGCAAATTAGTTGCGTTGGTACATACTCTAACTCGGAATCATATCGTCTTAAAGGCTTAGACAAGTCTGAACTTATAAGTTGTAGTATTTTTTGTTTTGCAATTACTTCTGAAAGCGAAATGGTAGAATTGTTATACGCATAATACAAACTCAATGCAGAGGTAAAATCCAAGATGTTTAAGTCTCTTGTAGTCTTAAAACTCCCTATGGCTAATTTGTCTAAATACAACGCACGGACTTCGTAGTATGTTGTTTCCTCGTTCTTGCACAAATACAAATAGGGTATACCAAGAGGGTTCGCTCTACCAGCAGTTGCCTTTCCTCTCGGAGGACAACCCATATCGTTTTTTGTCAGATAAGTTCGATCTGATGGAATGACTCTTGCTCTATACAAAATTGTGTCTTGAGGAATGGTTGTATTCGCTTCTATCATATTGTTACCATCAAAGTATGACAAATTTGCAAAGAACCTCTTTTCTTCTCGAACTTCCCTTTTTATTTTATCCCATGTGGAGATATCGTTTTTGATAGCATCAACATATCCCACTTTTTCATTTAAGTCATAACCATAATTGTCTATTGACAAGAAATGAGCTATGATTATTTTGCCAATTTCATCATCAACAAATATGTCCCAGTCCTTTTGAAGAAGGCTAACTATATCTACCCCCTCTCTGGCTGACTGAAACAAATGCAACAATTCCTTGAAGAAATCAGCGAAGATGTCGATGTCTACAACATATGCTTCTTGCCCACACGCCTCGCAAATCCCAAAACCTGACGATTCGTTGCTGACAGCAATTTGTAATTCTACGTCATTAAAGCAGTTACTACAGATTAACATGGTTATATATCAGTCTGACAAAATGCCGTTAATTAATTCAAGATGATTCAGTATTGATAACTTTTTTATATAGCCAAGTCCTGGATAGCCATCTTCTTGGCTTGCTTTTTCGATTAACTCGTCAACAGCAGCAGTATGGGCAATACCGTTACCATAGAATGGGGCTATCTTTATGGCTGCTTCATGGAATTTACCACGAACATTGGATTGGTCAAAATTGTTATCTGAGACAAAATGATGTACAAAAATCTGGTCGTCTGCCTTTTGGTATGTCAGATGAATAGCAATTGCATATGGCATCATCCCCCCCTCTATAAAGTCTTTAGGCAATGAAGTGTAGTCAGAAAAACCATATAGGCCATCAGCATTGTAATACGCGAAATCATCACTAAAGAATTCATCATCGGGATCTGCATAATCTGCATTTCTTGACTTATTGTTAAATCTGTCTTCAAGCGAGATTAGTTGCTTGTTTAATCTAAGAAGCCTTGCCCGAGTTGATCTATTTCCATTGTTTCCATTCACGATATAAGAAACCCTTTCATTACGAAGAAAGTCCATCAAACTTTCATCATTAACATCAGCCCCATTAGGAAGTATAATCATTACTTGCTGGAGATTATTTTGATCAATATGATTGAGAAGGACATTGGCATTCCGTTTGTATATATAAGCGGGAATCCAACTATCATGCATACCAACTAAAGAAGTCAGGCTTCCTAAAATGTCATTATTTACATTTGGATGTTTGAAATCTCCATCCTTTGGGTTAAGAATCATCGCAAATTGGAGTCCGCTATCCAACATGGTAGATATTGCGGTGTTAAGTCCTCCAAACTGTTGCTTTACAGGCTCTATAATGGGGACTAACTTTTCTTTACTTTGATTTCCTGTTGCGAAATCTCGCAAAGCCAATAACTCAAACTGTTTACCTCTTAAATACGGGAAATACATAAATCTGACTTTTTTATTGGGTTACATAATTGGTTGGCCAATTCGAGCCTTTCCTTTTCTGAGAGATTTAAAGAAAGACATATTTGCCTGAGTTCCTTTGGAACATCCTTCAATTTGCTTGTCACACTCTTTCTTTTCTTAATCTCATAAAGGAATAGCTCATTTAGCCTCAAGGATGGTATTTGCATGATGCGTTCTTTGCATGCATCGTACATTTCATATTCACTAACGTCAGGAAGATAACCATCAAATGATAACACGATGTCCTTGTATTCCTGTGTTCTCAGACTTCCCATTAGAATTTCGGAATCGAGTTCTGAATTCTTAACAGCAGGTCTGTATTCATTTAATTTTATTCTCCCTCTATCATAAAATAACTCTATGATGCCTATAGTTGGTTCAACAATACTCTCATAATAGCCTAAATCTTCAGAAGCAACAACAATATAACATTTGTTGAACACTTTCTTATAATCTCCCATCTGTTTGGAAAGCCTTCTAGATGTATCGAACTGGGTCTTGATTTCAAAAGCTTTACTCTCTCCATTCATCATGGCAAAGTCGACGATAGAGTTACCGATCCGAAATTCGTTGAATGCAATGGTGTTCTTTGTACCATACTTCTTCAACAAGAGTTGATTTATGATTTCGTTCTTGTATACATACTCACATCTATAAAATCTCGCAATATACTTATATAGGTATAAAAGATAGTCAAAATATGATTCAATACCTTTCTGATACTGGTCATACGTTGAATATAGCCAATTCAAATGAGAGAAATCTTTATAGTTGATAATGTCTGAAAACACCTTTCGAGTAAAGACTGAAGAATAGCTCCTCAATCTTTCGCCCTGTACGTATGGTGTTGTCTTATTCATACATGATATTGCAATAATTTGTGCAAAAATAGTGCTTTTTCCTCAAATTTGCAACTTTCTATGAAATTTCTTGCCGAAAAAGATAATAATCAGAGATTTATTTTGTATCTTTGCCATTGAAATTAATGTTTCACCCTTTAAAGCATAACTGCGTATGGTAACATAACAACATATATTAAGGACATAAGATAGAACGTCCACTTTTGATTCTTGCTATCTGATAATTGGGGAATTTGAAGAAGCATTCAAGAACTGAAGTAGATTGTTCACGCCGTCGGCGTGGGCGTTTACTCGTTTACGAATGCAAGGTTATCCCCAATACCTCAGGTAGCGTAGGCAAAGTAAATTGCCCACGTTTT
The DNA here is from genome assembly GCA_947163985.1 of uncultured Prevotella sp. Taxonomy (GTDB): domain Bacteria; phylum Bacteroidota; class Bacteroidia; order Bacteroidales; family Bacteroidaceae; genus Prevotella. Next base: position 12,545 of record CAMUVE010000024.1, on the reverse strand, counting down.
CTTTTTGTGTTTATTCTGGCAATGAAACAATAGAATCTAAAAAACAATATAATTATGAAGAAACAATTACTTTTTCTTGTGATGACGTTGATCCCGATGTTGGCGAGTGCAGATGCCGTGGAGATTGACGGTATCTATTATCTTTTGAATAACGAAACATGTGAAGCTACAGTTACCTACTTTACAGACCCATTTTCTGGTGATGGTAGAACACCTAATTCTATGACTTATCAAGGAGATGTTGAAATACCTAATTTTGTATATTATAACGGAAAGAAGTATGATGTTATTTGCATTGGAAGATGTGCTTTTATGAATTCTCAACAACTTACTTCTGTAACAATTCCGTCCTCTGTATTGTCCATAAAGGAAGAGTCTTTTACTAGAAGTAGTATAAGAGAGGTAGTAATTGGAGAAAATGTTAAAGAGGTGTTAGATGCATTTAATGAATGTGAAAGATTGCATGAAATATCCTTTCCCAATAGCGTGGAAATATTTGAAGGCTCATTCATACACGGGAATTTGACCAAGGTATCATTAGGCACAGGCATAAAGAATCTTGGGGCTTATGATTTTGCTTATTGTCCGCTACAGGATTTTTATTGTTTTTCCAAAAATCCACCTACAGCAGACGATAAAACCTTTTATTTTGCAAATATATGGAAAGCAACTCTTCATGTACCTCAAGAAACAATCGAAGTTTATAAAACGACATCCCCATGGAAGGATTTTGGTAATATTGTTGCAATTTCCAACGAAAAACCAGGAGAAAACACCACTAAAATTTGCAAAAGGCCCAAGATTCATTACAATAGTGGTAAAATTACTTTTGAGTCCGAAACTGCTAATGCTGAGTTTGTTTCTAAAATAACTGACGATGATGTAAAATCATATTATGGCGAATCCATTGACTTGAATTTGACTTATACGATCACTGTTTATGCCTTTGCTGAAGGTTATGAGAATTCAGATGAAGTGTCGGCCAAGTTATGCTGGATAGATCAGCTACCGCAGACAGAGGGAATAACTAATGATATTACACAATTTTCTTCGAGTGTTGTAATGATACAAAGTGAAGGTGGTATGCTGACGATACAGGGAGCAGATGATGGAACGCCCATCGGTGTGTATAGTGTAAATGGCACGCAGGTTGGCTCTGCTGTCAGCAGTAACGGTCAGGCGACGGTCAGCACCACACTGCAATCAGGCAGCGTAGCTATTGTTAGGATAAGAGACAGGTGTATAAAAGTGGTGGTGAGATAGTTTGGCTCTGACTCTTTTTACCTGGCTGGTAAACATTTCCCATCAATTCTTTTTTAAGTTGTTTTTTTTGGGGGGGGGCGCAGAGAGGATTCTCCTAGAATAGTCCACACAGTGCCATGGGGGACCGGAGAGTGACATTAATGCCAGAGCCGTAGCCAGAGGGCGACTACCAGACCTTTGAGTGGGCAGATCTTCCCCTGACGATGCCTGCTCACGATGTCGTGGTTTATGCAAGTTATACATCAGGAATCATTGAGGTTCTGATGACAACGCATCGTACTATCCGTATATACTCTCCCAATGGAAAGAAACAGGATAAACTGCAAAAGGGATTGAACATTGTGATACTTGATGATGGTAATGTGAAGAAAATCGTGATAAAATAGAGACAAGTTCAAAATCCACTTCTGATGGTCCATCCTTTCGTTAGGGTAGGCCATCAGTATATTTACATATCTACATAAAGCTACAATCAGGTTCCATAGTAGGATGTAGCCTAATACCTTTAATCAACTTTTAGGCTTTACAAACTACTAGTTCTGTCGCTATGCAAAATACAGCAGTTTGCAGAATCAGAAACGGGTGGTGAGAGGTGCGTCGTTATGCCCCATCTGCCAGTCCGATTAACGAAGTTTAACTGGTTCTCATGACCGTCTTACGGGTTACGGATAAGAAACCTAACTACTTCTTTATTCCTCCCAAATTTGCTTTTTGCCCCAAATTGAACTTCCTCGTTTCTCCCCGTGTTGCCTTTATTTCAGGCCGAATTGCGTTAATCTTCCAAAATCGCTTTCTTTTTACAAGCTTTTTTCGTAACTTTGTCCCCATGAAACGTTTTCTTATCATTTCCTTAAAGGTTCTCGGAATACTTGCCGCAGTCCTTGTCGTGGTCGTTATTGCCGCTACAATCGTTATTCACACGGGTTGGTTCCAGTCGTGGATGAAGACAAGAGCCAACGACTATCTTAAAGAGACACTCCGCACCCACATAGAGATAGACAGCGTAGGTTTCGACATCTTCGAGGGTGACATACGCCTCTTCGGTCTTGAAATAGACGACCGGCAGAAGCGCCGTATGTTCGACATGGACGCCCTTGAGGTGCATGCCGACGTGCTGCCGCTGCTTGACAGCCGCGTGAACATTTCGTCTATCGAGATTCGCGGACTGAAGGCTAACCTCTTCAAGGAGCGTCCCGACACCGCCGCCAACTACCAGTTCGTGCTCGACGCCTTTAAGAAGGAGAAGAAAGCGGGGACGAAAGACGAGAAAGAGAAGAAGTCCAAGAAGAAGATTTCCCTCCAGCTGGACCACCTGGAACTCAGCGACATAAACATACGCTATAACAGCAGCCACTACACACTGGGACTGCTTAGTCTCAGCGGGGCGGAATACTCCGGCGAGAAGTTGGAGGAAATTCCGCGTGAGAAGCTGAAACTCGTCATCAAGGATTTCGAGACCTCATGGATGGGCAAGACCAAGAAGGGACCCGTCAAGAACACCCTGAAGATAGACCACGTGAAGACGAAGTTCCCCGACATGAAGGTGGAGGGTCTTCACTTCAAGACCGACAACAGCAAGCCGCGCCGCAATACCGGACGTCCCAAGCGCGGATGGTTCGACGCAGGACATCTGGATATTGTTGCCGACCTCAACATTACCCTGAAACACTTAGGCAAGGACTCCATAGTGCTCTCACTCGACCGCGGCGTGGCTCGCGATACTACTGCCGGCTTCGACGTACGCAAGCTGCAGGCAAAGGCAAAGATTGTAGGCAAGCAGGTTCATCTTCGCGACATCGTGGTGCAGCAGATAGGGACGACGGTGAACATAGACACCGCCTACATAAAGATGCCACAGAAGAAGAAGGGCGACTCCATATTCTTCTACCGCACGTCGCTGATAAAGGGACGCACCCAGCTGCGTGACATCTCGCGACCCTTCGCCCCCGTGCTCTCGCGCTTCGTGCTGCCGCTGAATTTCCACACACGTATGAGCGGCGATGCTAACGGTATGCGTTTCACCGACGTCTTCGTCTTCACCGACGACAAACTGCTTACCATCAATGCCTCGGGATTCATAAAAAACCTGAAGGACAAATATAAGCTGAACGTCCACTTCGACGTCAACAAGATGACTGCCCGCGGAGGCATCAAGACAAAGATTATCAATCAGTTCGTCGTTAAGAAGTTCATGATGAAACAGGCTGACCGCTTAGGAACCATAGGCTACATAGGGTCTTTCGACGTGCTATGGAAACGCGAGATATTCCGCGGACTGCTCACCTCGCCGCACGGCAACATGAGTTTCACGTTCCAGGTTGACGACCTCAACAAGTACCTCTCCGGCAGCGTGAAGAGCAACTCGCTGGCACTGGGTAAGATTATGGACATGCCCGACGTCGGCAACGTGGGCGCCTCAGCCGATTTCCGCTTCGACATCTCCAAACCGCGTACCGCGAAGATGCGTCGTCTGAAGGGTGGCAAACTGCCAATAGGTCATATCGATGCCGTCGTAGATAAGGCAAGCTATAAGTTCATTAAGGTCAAAGACGTCAAGATAACCATCGACAGTGACGGTGCCCTCGCCACAGGTCACCTGTTCTCGCCGGGCAAGTACGTGGACTTGGGATGCGACTTCACCTTCACCAATACCGATGAGATGAAGAAGACAAAGATAAAGCCTAAGATGAGCATCCATAGCGGCAAAAGCAAAGAGGAACGCGACAAGATAAAGGCGGAGAAGGAGGCGAAGAAACAAGCAAAACAAGCCGAGAAAGACGCCAAGAAGGCTGAGAAGGAAAAGCGTAAGGCAGAGAAAGCTGCAGCAAAAGCAGCTAAAAAAGCAGAAAAGGAAGCAGCAAAAGCAGCTAAAAAAGCAGAAAAGGAAGCAGCAAAAGCAGCAAAAGCAGCAAAAATAGAAGAAAATTGAAGTTTTTTTTGGTGTTTTACTCAATAATGCTTACCTTTGCACCCACATTATAATATTATAGTGTACGATGGACTAGGGAGTCACATAGTGACTTTCTGGTTTTTTTATTATAAACAAGGAATATGCAAGATAAGAGATACAATGTGTGCAGAGTGATAGCAGCAGCGTTGATGTTGCTATGTACTACTGCTGTGACAGCGCAGGAAGATGCGAATTTCAAGATGTCGAAGAGTCTTGAGATTTTCAACTCCATATATCGTGGTTTGGACATGATGTACGTAGATACGTTGGATGCAGAGAAGACCGTAGGCACAGGTATCAACGCTATGTTGCGCAGTCTGGACCCTTACACAGTATATTATCCTGAGGACAAGACAAAGGAGCTGCGCACAATGATTACCGGCAAGTATGCGGGCATCGGAGCACTGATACGCTACAACCTGAAGGATAAGAGAGTAGTCATCGACGAACCCTACGAGGGCACTCCGGCACAGGAGGCAGGACTGAAGAAGGGCGACGAGATACTCAGCATTGACGACTCGGTGATGACCGACAAGGACGTGGCTTACGTCAGTAACCACCTGCGCGGTGATTCCGGCACCACATTCCTTCTGAAGGTGCGCCGTCCGGAGACAGGAAAGACTCTTGAGAAGAAAATTACACGACGTCCTATACAGTTGCCTGCAATGCCATACTACGGTGTGGAGAACGACAGCGTGGGATACATAAACCTGAACAGCTTTACAGAGGACTGCGCCAAAGAGTTCCGCTACGCCCTGATAGACCTGAAGAAACAGGGAATAAAAAACCTGGTACTCGACCTCAGAGGTAACGGCGGCGGTTCGTTGAGCGAGGCAGTAAAGATTGTCAATATGTTCGTACCAAAGGGAAAGACGGTGGTGACGACAAAGGGTAAGATAGCAAGGGCAAAGAGCGAATACAAGACGACGGTGGAACCCATAGACACCATAACACCTATGGTGGTGCTGGTAAACGGAGAGACAGCGTCGGCAAGCGAGATAACAAGTGGTGCACTGCAGGACTATAAGCGTGCTACCATACTGGGTACAAAGACCTTCGGAAAAGGACTGGTACAGGTACCTATAGACATGCCCTACAACGGACAGCTTAAGCTTACTACAAGTAAGTACTACCTGCCCAGCGGACGCTGTGTACAGGGAACAGGTGTGGTGCCCGACATAGAGGTGAAAGCCGACTCGCTGCCCAACATAGTGTTCTACCTCAGCGCCTCGGGAGTAGATTCTACGGAGGTAATGTTCGAATACGTCAAGGACTACCTGCAGAAGCACCCCACAATAGCACCAGCAAAGGACTTCGACCTCACCGACGAGGAGTACGACGAGTTCAAACAGCGGGTGCTCACAAGCGGATTCACATACGACCCGCAGAGTGCTAAGGTAATGAAGGAGCTGAAGAAGATTATGGAGTTCGAGGGCTACTATGACGACGCGAAGACAGAGTTTGAACAGCTGGAGAAGAAACTGCAGCACAACCTGGCACGCGACCTCGACCGACACAAGAAGATAATAAAACAGGCTATAGTTGCAGACATCGTGGCTGCATACTACTATCAAAGGGGTATTGTACAGGTAGCGCTACGCAATGACCATCAATACGAAGAAGCATTGAAATTTTTCAATAATAAAAAATGATTAGTAAAAACGTTGTAAAAGAACTGGTTGACCAGTGGTTAGAAGGCAAGGAGTACTTCCTTGTGGACATTGAAATTAGCACCGACGACAGAATTGTCGTTGAGATTGACCACGCCGATGGTGTGTGGATTGAAGACTGTGTTGAGTTGAGCAGATACATTGAGGACCATCTCAGTCGCGACGAAGAAGACTACGAACTGGAGGTTGGCTCGGCAGGACTGGGACAGCCCTTCAAAGTGGCACGTCAATACAAGAACTTCGTAGGAAAAGAAGTGGAGGTTCTCGACGCTGACGGAAAGAAATACCGTGGAATACTTAAGGAGGTAAATGGTAACAACTTCACCGTAACAGCAGAAGAGAAGGTGAAGGTAGAGGGCAAGAAACGTCCCGAGCTGCAGCAGGTGGACCACGCCTTCGAAATGGATAAAGTGAAATATACAAAATATCTAATATCTTTCAAGTAAAATGGCAACAGCAAAGAACGAGGTGAATGCTATAAGCATGATAGACACCTTTAAAGAATTTACAGAGACAAAGAACATAGACCGCACAACACTTGTCAGTGTGCTCGAAGAGAGTTTTCGTAACGTGCTCGCCAAGATGTTCGGCAGCGACGATAACTTTGACGTCATCGTGAATCCCGACAAGGGCGACTTCGAGATATACCGTAACCGTGAGGTGGTAGCCGACGGAGAGGTTAAGGACGAGAACAAGGAGATATCACTCTCTGATGCACGTAAGATTGAGGACGACTACGAGGTTGGCGAGGAAGTCAGCGAACACGTTGACTTTGCCAAGTTTGGTCGTCGCGCCATACTTAACCTGCGTCAGACGCTGGCTTCAAAGGTGCTGGAACTGGTTCACGACAGCCTGTACAACAAGTACAAGGAGCGCGTAGGACAGGTTATCAGCGGTGAGGTTTATCAGGTATGGAAGCGCGAGGTGCTGCTCGTTGACGACGAGAACAACGAACTCATACTGCCAAAGGCAGAGCAGATTCCTAACGACAAATATCGCAAGGGCGAGACAGTACGCGCCGTGATTCACCAGGTAACAAACGACAATAACAATCCGAAGATTTACCTGAGTCGTACATCACCAGTATTCATGGAACGTCTGCTCGAGGCTGAGGTGCCCGAAATTGCCGACGGTCTTATCACCATCAAGAAGATAGCACGTATGCCTGGCGAGCGCGCAAAAATTGCCGTAGAGAGCTACGACGAGCGCATCGACCCAGTAGGAGCCTGCGTGGGTGTCAAGGGTAGTCGTGTACACGGAATAGTACGCGAGCTGAACGGCGAGAACATCGACGTCATCAACTACACCAACAACACCAAACTGTTCATTCAGCGCGCACTGAGCCCTGCAAAGATTTCAAGTCTTACCATCGACGAGGAAAACAAGAAGGCAGAGGTTTATCTGCGTCCCGAGGAGGTTAGTCTCGCCATAGGTCGTGGTGGTCTGAACATCAAACTGGCAAGTATGCTGACAGAATATACTATCGACGTATTCCGTGAGGTTGACGACAACGAGGCTGACGAGGATATCTACCTGGACGAGTTCTCTGACGAGATAGACCAGTGGGTTATCGACGCCATCAAGTCTATCGGTCTTGACACCGCTAAGCAGGTTCTCAACGCTCCACGCGAGATGTTGGTAGAGAAGGCAGACCTCGAGGAAGAAACCGTAGATCACCTTTTGGATGTCCTCAAGGCAGAATTCGAATAAATAGTAAATAGTAAATAGTAAAATAGTAAATCAAATAGATGAGTATAAGGTTAAGTAAAGCAATCCGAGAACTGAACATCGGTCTCCAGACAGCAGTGGAGTATCTGGAGAAGAAGACGAAGCTTGGCGAGATTCGTGCTGACCTGAGTTTCAAACTCAGCGACGAGCAGTACGAAGCCCTGAAGAGTCAGTTCAGCAAGGACCAGGAGGTGCACAACCAAGCTGCCAACCTGTTCTTGAAGAAACCCAAGGAGAAGGAGAAGAAACGCGAAGAGCATACTCCTAAAGAGGAACAGGTCATTCACGTCGAAGTACGCCAGCAGTATAAGCCGCTTGGAAAAATAGACCTCGACCCGAAACCTGAAGAGCCTACACCCGCACCTACTCCGTCTCCAGAACCCGCTCAAAACACTGAGGAGAGTGAAGAAACTGCTCCTGTTGTTGAAGAGACGGCAGAAGAAGAAGTAGTAGAAGAGGTAGTAGAGAGCGCTAAAAGCCAAGAGCCTGTCGAAGAGCCTCAGGAAGAAGAGGAAGAGAAAGAACAGGCTGCTCCTTCGAACGACGGAGGACTCCACGTTCTTGGCAAGATAGACCTCGACTCGCTGAACCAGAGCACGCGTCCGAAGAAGAAGACTAAGGAAGAGCGTCGAAAGGAGCGCGAGGAGAAGTCTGCACAGCAGGGTGCCGAAAAGAAGAAACGTCAGCGCATTCGCAACGAACGCGTGGACATTGAGGCTGCAGGAAAACAACCTCAGCAGGGCAAGAACCACAATAACAATAATAACAACAACCAGCAGCAGGGCGGTTCTAACAAGAAGAAGAACAAGAAACGTCAGAAGTCGCTCGAGGTTAACGAAGAGGACGTAGCACGTCAGGTAAAGGAGACGCTGGCACGTCTTACCAGCAAGACCTCACAGAACAAGAAGGGCGCTAAGTATCGTAAGGAGAAGCGCGAAGCTATTCAGGAACAACTCGAGGCACAGTTGGCTGAGGAGCGCGCAGAGAGCAAGACCCTTAAGCTTACTGAGTTCGTTACCGTTTCCGAGCTTGCCACGATGATGAACGTCGGCGTAAACCAGGTCATCGGTACCTGTATGGCTATCGGCATCATGGTAAGTATCAATCAGCGATTAGACGCCGAGACCATAAACATCGTTGCCGAGGAGTTCGGCTTCAAGACCGAATATGTCAGCGCTGAGGTGCAGAACGCCATCACCGAAGAGGAAGACGACGAGACAGACCTCATACCACGCGCTCCTATAGTAACGGTGATGGGACATGTTGACCACGGAAAGACGTCGCTCCTTGACCACATCCGCAACACCAACGTCATAGCTGGTGAGGCAGGAGGTATCACACAGCACATCGGTGCTTACAACGTGAAACTGAAGGACGGTCGTCGCATAACATTCCTCGACACCCCAGGTCACGAGGCGTTCACCGCTATGCGTGCCCGTGGTGCTCAGGTAACCGATATCGCTATCATCATCATCGCTGCCGACGACTCCGTGATGCCTACCACAAAGGAGGCCATAGCTCACGCACAGGCAGCTAACGTTCCTATGGTGTTCGCTATCAACAAGATTGATAAACCCGGTGCTAACCCCGACAAGATTCGTGAGGACCTCGCACAGATGAACCTCCTCGTCGAGGAATGGGGCGGTAAATACCAGTGTCAGGAGATTTCAGCGAAGAAGGGTATCGGCGTAGATGAGCTCCTCGAGAAGGTGCTCCTCGAGGCAGAGATGCTCGACCTGAAGGCTAATCCTAACCGCAAGGCAACGGGTAGCATCATCGAGAGCTCTCTCGACAAGGGACGCGGATACGTCTCTACAGTACTCGTCTCTAACGGTACACTGAAACAAGGCGACGTCGTAGTAGCAGGAACAAGCTACGGACGCATCAAGGCTATGTTCAACGAACGTAACCAGCGCATAGAGAGTGCAGGACCTGCAGACCCCGCAATAATACTTGGTCTTAACGGTGCTCCTACGGCAGGAGACTCCTTCCACATCATGGACACCGAACAGGAGGCACGCGACATCACCAACAAACGTGTACAGTTGCAACGCGAGCAGTCGCTACGTACCACCAAGACACTCGGTCTTGACGAGCTGTCACACCGCTTCGCTCTTGGTGAGTTCCACGAGCTTAACATCATCGTTAAGGGTGACACCGACGGTAGTATCGAGGCATTGTCCGATTCGTTCATCAAACTCTCTACAGAGAAGGTTCAGGTGAATGTTATCTCTAAGGCAGTAGGACAAATCTCAGAGAACGACGTCATGCTGGCTTCCGCTTCTGAGGCTATCATCGTAGGCTTCCAGGTACGTCCTTCGTCAGACGCCCGCAAGCTTGCTGAGCGCGAGGGAGTCGAAATCAACACCTACTCTATCATCTACGACGCTATCGACGACATCAAGTCCACCATGCAGGGTATGCTCGACAAGGTGAAGAAAGAAGTTGTCACCGGCGAGATAGAGGTAAAGCAGGTATTCAAGATTTCGAAGGTCGGCACCGTTGCCGGCGGTCTTGTCATCGACGGCAAGGTACACTCGAAAGACAAGGCACGCGTCGTACGCGACGGTATCGTGATACACACAGCAGCCATCGACGCCCTGAAGCGTTACAAAGACGACGCCAAGGAAGTGGCAACAGGTCTGGAGTGCGGTATCAGTCTCGTCAACTTCAACGACATCCAAGTGGGTGACATCATCGAGACGTTCACCGAGATAGAAGTTGAACAGAAATTATAATAAAAAGGGGAGTAACGATTGTTACTCCCCTTTTTTATGGTTTGTGGTTAGGAGGGATGTCACAGGGACAGATGTGTGACATCTGAAGGAAAGATTTAAGATGTATAATAATTCTTATAAGCAATGTCCTGGAATGGTTGACACCACTACAGAAAACCATCACCCTAAATTAGGGTAGTGATCTTAACTAAAATTATTTTCTACAAAATCATTGAACTATGAAAATAATTTTGTATCTTTGTACTAAAGATAAAAATGAAAAACATGAAGAAGATATTTATATTATTCTTTGTGGCGTTGGTTGTGTCATGTGGTGATAATGACAGTGTGTTGAAAAGAGCTGAAAAAATTAACTAATACTATTATGACAAAGAAGACTAAAAAGATTATCCTTTGGGTTGTCGGTATCTGGTTCGCATCGATGTTTTTCTTCGGTATGTTATCTGTATTGTTTGACAACATGAGAGAGAGCTCCGCTGAGTCTTGGCCAGTACAGGAACAAGTGGAAGAAGTGGTTGACGTACAAGGTGACTCTCTGCTGCTCATGCGTTGCAAGGCACTATATGATGAGCTGATGGAAATGAAAGAAAGCAACACCTTCAAGCAATATGGCTTATCTGAAGCAAGTCCGCACAAAGACTGGCTGAAGAAGGTGAAGGACTTTACTCCAGAAGAAGGACAGAGGCTTATGCGTGCCTACGGCATAGTGCCTGGCGATATCGAAATGCTGGGGATGGAGTATGTGACATCACGGTGTAAGGAAACGGACTTCACCAAGAGCAAGAGAAAAGAGTTGGAGAATTTGTTCGCAAATCCAGTGCGAATTGATGCAGAATAATGTGTTTTTTAGGCAAAGTTCGCTTGGTACTGAAAGGCTCAAACAAAACTTTTGATTCCCTTCACACAGATTATAAAGCAGAGGACTAGTCCTTTGCAATATTGGCGAACACGTTACAAAGACGACGTCAAGGAGGTGGCAACGGGTCTTGAGTGTGGTATCAGCCTCGTCAACTTCAACGACATACAGGTGGGTGACATCATAGAGACTTTCACCGAGATAGAAGTTGAACAGAAACTATAAAGAACCTACGCACCCACGAATTTACATACTATAAATTCTACATCAAAGGGTGTAAGGGTGTTAAACCCCTCTGTTTATCGGGGCTAAAGCACCACACCCCAGGGTGTGAGGGTGTGGTGAGGGTGTGGTAAAGCCTTCCCCTGCCCTCTCCAAAGGGAGGGGATGATAATTCCATACCTATGGTTTCAAGGAAAATTCTCTAGAGAATTTGTTGTGAAAGCGTAGGTTTTGCTGGATTAAGAGGTAGGTTTGTCGGAAAATTCTCTAGAGAATTTTCCGACATCACAACACCCTTGCAACACCCTAACACCCTAGGGTGTTGCACTGCAAGCCTTTATTCATCGGGCATTGCACACCCTTACACCCTTTAAGGCAGAATTTCCAGTTAAACATACGAGAATTAAAAAGCGGAGCTTTAGGGCTCCGCTTATTCTTTACTTTACATATTCTGCGAAATCTGTCAGTCGCATGTCGCCTTTACGAGCGAGGGTGTCGTGGAGTGCGAATGCTGCAGGCAGGTTGTGACGTGTGTGTCCGCCAGTAGCTATCTTGAGGTAGTCCCAGAGAAGCTGTTTGTAGTCGGGATGTACACACTGCTCAATGATGTGGCGTGCACGCTCTGCGGGACTCTTTCCGCGGAGAAACAGCAATTTCCTTACTCGTCTGTCAGGTCTGATTGATGATTGGCGAAATCCCAGTTTCACAGTGCATACGATGGCAGACCTCGTCAAGCAGCGGGTTCTCCAGATTGCAGCAGGATATGAGGATGCTGACGACTGTGATCTTCTGCGTCATGACTCCATGCTGAAACTGGCAGTTGGACATACTCCTGAGGGTCGCGACCTGTGTTCCCAGCCGACAATGACGCGCCTCGAAAACCACGTTTCCCATAAGGAGTTGTGGGATATAGGTCATCTGTTCGTCAATCACTTTATCTCTTCCTATAAAGAAGAGCCAACAAGGATAATCCTCGATATTGACGACAGTAACTCCAATGCCTATGGGACACAACAGCTTACCCTGTTCAACAACTATTATGGAGAGTACTGCTATATGCCGCTGTTCATATTCGAGGCCCAAAGCCAGCGCCTGGTTCTTCCCTTGTTGCGTCCTGG
>CAMUVE010000023.1:0-26168 GCA_947163985.1 uncultured Prevotella sp. | reverse complement strand
AAGGTACGCGCGAGATTTCCTTCTCTGTCTGTTGCCAGTTCTCACCCATGAAACGTTTGATAGAGTAAATAGTCTTCTTTGGGTTCGTGATAGCCTGACGTTTTGCAGGGTCTCCGACCTTACGTTCACCATTTTCAACGAATCCAACAACAGAAGGAGTAGTACGTTTTCCTTCGCTGTTAGCAATTACTACAGGCTCGTTACCTTCGAATACGGCAACGCAGCTGTTAGTAGTACCTAAGTCAATTCCAATAATCTTTCCCATAATTGTATTTATTTTTATTGTTTATATTCAGTTTTGTTTGACATTATCGTCCGCTAAACATACAACAAATGACGTGCCAACGACACAATCGCTGGCACGTCAGGGGGGAATAGTGACAATTTGTCACATCTATTATGACTAAAGAGGATATTCTTCGAATGCGTAGAGCACCGTCGAGAGGTATCTTTCGCCCGTGTCAGGCAGCAGGACTACGATGTTCTTGCCCTTGTTTTCCGGTCGTTTCGCTATTTCTGCGGCAGCGAAGGCAGCAGCGCCGGAGGAGATACCCACCAGAAGTCCCTCCTGTTGTGCCAGTTGTCTGCCTGTCAGTATAGCCTGGTCGTTTTCTACCGGCAGCACCTCGTCGATGAGTTCGCTGCTGTATGTCTTAGGCACGAAGCCAGCTCCGATACCCTGTATCTTATGCGGTCCGCTCTGTCCGCCGCTAAGTACTGGTGACGATGCCGGTTCTACGGCAATCACCTTTACTGCCGGATTCTTCTCCTTCAGTGCTTTTGCCACACCCGAGATAGTACCTCCTGTGCCCACTCCGGCAACGAAGATGTCTATCTTTCCGTCTGTGTCCTCCCATATCTCCTGTCCTGTTGTCAGGTAGTGTTTCTCTGGGTTGGCACCATTCTCAAACTGTTGCAGTATGATACTTCCCGGTATGCTGTCGCGCAGTTCTTGTGCGGCACGTATAGCTCCGGGCATACCGTCCTTACCGCTTGTCAGTCGGACTTCAGCTCCGTAAGCCTTTACGAGGTTACGTCGTTCCACGCTCATCGTCTCCGGCATTGTGAGGATTAGTTTGTAGCCCTTCACTGCCGATACCAGAGCAAGTCCCACACCAGTGTTTCCGCTTGTCGGTTCTATTATCGTAGCTCCCGGCTTAAGAAGACCTTTCTTTTCCGCGTCTTCAATCATTGCGAGTGCTATACGGTCCTTCACGCTGCCGCCCGGGTTGAAGTATTCCACTTTTGCTACGATAGGTTTCTCGAGACCTTTCTTCGCCGAGAATTTACCGAGTTCCAACAGCGGAGTATTACCTATAAGTTCTGTCAGTTGTTTTGCTATCTTTGCCATATCTTTATTCTTTTTTATTATACGTATTGTAATGCTTCGTCAAGAGCGTCGATAAGGTCGTCAACATGCTCTGTACCAATGCTCAGGCGTATTGTTGAAGGATAAATATGTGCCGCCTTCAGTTCTTCCGGAGACATCTGCGAGTGCGTTGTTGTTGCCGGATGAATTACCAGCGACTTCACGTCAGCCACATTTGCCAGCAGCGAGAATATGCGCAGATGGTCAATGAATGCCCATGCTTCTTTTTCGCCGCCCTTCACCTCGAAGGTGAAGATGCTGCCTCCGCCGTTGGGGAACAATTTGTTGTAGAGTTCGTGGTCAGGGTGTTCCGGTAGGGCAGGGTGGTTCACCTTTGCCACCTTTGGGTGTTTTGCCAGGAAGTCAACAATCTTCAGCGTGTTTTCTACGTGTCGCTCCACACGGAGGCTCAGAGTCTCAAGGCTCTGCAGCAGTATCCATGCTGACAGCGGTGAGATGGCGGCACCGGTATCGCGAAGGATGACGGCGCGGATACGAGTCACGAATGCCGCTGCGCCTGCGACGTCAGCGAACACTGCTCCGTGGTACGACGGGTCTGGTTTCGCCAGTGTAGGATATTTGTCGGCAACAGCCTTGAAGTCGAACTTACCTGAGTCCACGATGATACCACCGAGTGTGGAGCCGTGACCGCCGATGAACTTCGTTGCCGAGTGTACCACTACGTCAGCTCCGTGTTCTATAGGTCTGTACAGATAAGGAGTAGCGAAGGTGTTATCGACGATGACCAGCGTGTTATGTTTGTGGGCTATCTCTGCTATTTTGTCAACATCGGTGACGCTGGCATTAGGATTACCGAATGTCTCGATGATGATAGCCTTAGTGTTTGGCTTGAAAGCCTTCTCCACAGCGTCGAAGTCGCTTGGGTCAACGATGGTAGAGGTGACACCTTGTGTTGACAGCGTGTGCTCAATGAGGTTGAATGTTCCGCCGTAGAGGTTATCTGCTGCAATGATGTGGTCGCCGTTCTGTGCAACGTTCTGCAGGGCGTATGTTATAGCGGCAGCACCAGAGGCTACTGCCAGAGCTGCGATACCTCCTTCGAGGGCAGCCACGCGCTTCTCGAAAACGTCCTGTGTGGAGTTTGTCAGTCGTCCGTAGATGTTTCCCGGATCCTTCAGACCAAAGCGGTCAGCGGCATGCTGCGAGTTACGGAACACGTATGATGTTGTCTGATAGATAGGCACAGCTCGTGCGTCAGTTACGGGGTCAGCCTGTTCTTGTCCTACATGAAGCTGTAAAGTCTCAAAATGTAATTTCTTTTCGCTCATAACTTTTTACCTTTCTTTTAGTTGTTAATTCTAATTGTCAGGTGCAAAGGTACGACGAAGTTCGCATTTATGAAATAGCATAAATGCGTCATTTTGCATACCACGATTGTGGTATGCGCTTTGTAATGTGTTGAGAATAAAAGTGTTAGGCTCTTATAAGAATTCTGCGCGAAGCTTCAAATTCCTTTGGTGCGCTACCAATAAATATGGTATTTATAAGACAGTTGGCTGCCATTTCCTCGTCGCTAAGGTCAACGCCCTTTACTTTATTGACGTTCTTTCCAGCAATAACCTCCCATGTAGTCTTGAAGTTGCCGTCCATAGCTCCGAAGAAGGCATCTCCTGTGTTCGGGTCTTCAATAAGTTGGTACAGGATATTCTTTTTCGATGTTACAGCATGGATGTTGCATAGAATGTCGAAAGCCTCTTGAAACTCCTTCTTGTGGCGTTTCGCATTAGGGTACATCACTGCTATTGTAGGGAATATGTCGTCGAAGTCGAATGTTCTGAGAAGCTGCTGAAGAGTCATAAGAATTAGGAATTGATAGTTGAGAATTGAGAATTATGATTACTTTATTCTTATGCATTGATTGTCAGTTCTACGGGACAGTGGTCAGAGCCGTAAATGTCTGTATGAATCTTTGCATCAATAAGTTGTGGCGTCAGTCGCTGGCTAACCACGAAGTAGTCTATGCGCCACCCTGTGTTCTTCTGTCGTGCTGAGAAGCGGTAGCTCCACCAGCTGTAGATGTCCGTCAGGTCCGGATAGAAGTAGCGGAAGGTATCTACGAAGCCGTTCTCCAGGAGTTGTGTGAACTTTCCTCGTTCTTCGTCGGTAAATCCCGGGTTCTTACGGTTTGTCTTCGGGTTCTTAAGGTCTATCTCCTTGTGTGCTACGTTCATATCACCGCATACGATGACAGGTTTTTTGGCGTCGAGAGTCTTGAGGTACTTCAGGAAGTCGTCTTCCCATTTCATGCGGTAGTCCAGTCTTTTCAGTCCGTCCTGTGCATTCGGGGTATATACTGTTATCATGTAGAAGTTCTCCATCTCCAGTGTTATTACCCTTCCTTCGTGGTCGTGTTCTTCTATTCCTATGCCGTAGGTGACGTTCAGCGGGTGGTGTTTCGTGAATATAGCCGTTCCGGAGTATCCTTTCTTTTCGGCATAGTTCCAGTATGACTCGTATCCGTCGAACTGCAGGTCCAGTTGTCCTTCCTGCATCTTCGTCTCCTGCAGACAAAAGAAATCGGCATCCAAGTCTTTGAAGATTTGGCTGAAGCCCTTACCTTCGCAAGCTCTGATGCCGTTAACGTTCCATGAAATGAGTTTCATGCGCGCGTACCTTTATTATATAATTAGAACTTTGCCATCTTTATGGCAACCACAGCGCACTCGTCTCCTTTGTTTCCCAGTTTTCCGCCGCTACGATCCTTTGCCTGCTGCAGGTCGTTGGTAGTAAGCAGTCCATAGACCACTGGTGTCTGGCTTGTCGCGTTCAGTTGTGCTATACCCTGTGTGACACCCTGACAGATATAGTCGAAGTGCGGAGTCTCACCACGTATTACACATCCGAGGATTATTACTGCGTCGTAGCTGTCGTTGAGAGTCATCTGGTGAGCTCCGTAGATAAGTTCGAAGCTTCCTGGAACCCTCTTCACGTGGATATTCTCGGGCAGTGCACCGTGTTTCTCCAGCGTGCTGACAGCTCCTCTGAGCAGTGCGCCTGTTATTTCCGTGTTCCACTCAGAGACCACGATGCCGAAGCACATATTACTTGCGTCGGGCACCTTTGTTGCGTCGTAGTCAGACAGTGGGTGAAGTGCTGTAGCCATAGTGTATTATTCGGAAACGCGCTCTATGTATTTGTCAATCTCCTGAGAAACGGGAGAGTTAACATAGTTCTTCTTGATGTCCTTGTATATCTCTAAAGCGTCAGCCTTCTTGTTCTGGCTCTCGAGAATCTCGGCAGCCTTGATGAGCAGGGCAGGAGAGAGAGAGTTGTTCTTTCCGTCAACACCCTCCTTGTCAGCCATATTGGCAGCCTTCTTGAAAGTCTCTACAGCCTTGTCGAGCTGCTTAGTATTAGCGTAAGCATCAGCCAGAGCACCTACGGCAGCAGGACTAACCATCTGGTCGTCAGAAGCATTGTACTCCTCGAGGTACTTCACTGCCTCGTTCCACTTCTCGAGGTTTGCATAGCAGAGTCCTGCGTAGAGGTTAGCCAGGTTACCAGCTGCTGTGCCGCTATAGTCGGCAGCAATCTTTACGAATCCTGCAGCACCAGCACCGTCGCCGTTAAGAGCCTTGTCGAACTGCTGTGCAGCGAAATATTCCTGTCCTTTAGCGAGGGCAGTACTTGCCTCAGCCTCACGTGGCTGTTTTACATAGTTGTTGTAAAGGATAGCACCAATAACTATCACGAAGAGTGCTACCACTGCGATGATAATTGCCTTCTTATACTTCATGAAGAAGGCCTCTTTGTTGTTGAGAGTCTCAACGTTCTTTTCTTTTACGTTTGCCATTATTTTATTGTCTTATTTATTATTCGTAGCTAAAACGGTGCAAAATTACGGAATAAAATTCACATACTGAAATTTATCATCATTTTTTTTCTTTTTTAAGGAATAAAAGGTGTACCTTTGCATCTGATTTCATGATACTGAAAAGGCTTTCCATACTCAATTACAAGAATATAAGAGAGGCGTCGTTAGACTTCTCTCCGAAGATAAATTGTTTCATCGGGCATAACGGCGAGGGTAAGACCAATGCCCTTGATGCCATCTATTACCTGTCGTTCTGTCGTAGTGCCTCTACGAATATTGACTCGCAGGTGGTTTGTCACGATGCCGACTTCTTTGTCCTTGAGGGCGACTACGAAGGTGAGGACGGTTCCGTGGAGCATATCTATGCCGGTATGAAACGGGGCACGAAGAAGCATTTCAAGCGCAATAAGAAAGAGTACAAGCGACTGTCGCAGCACCTGGGACTCATCCCGCTTATCTCTGTATCGCCTGGCGACACCTACCTCATCGAGGGTAACGGTGACGAGCGTCGCCGTCTTATGGACGTCGTCATCTCGCAGTACGACAACACCTATGTCGATTCACTGAACCGTTACAACAAAGCCCTTCAGCAGCGAAACACTATGTTGAAGATGGACAACGAGCCCGATCCCGACCTTATGCAGATATGGGAAGAAGAGATGGCGCAGAGTGGGGAAGAGGTATATGCCAAACGTGATGCCTTCATCAAGGAGTTGATACCCGTATTTCAACAGATATACAGCAGCATCTCCGACGACAAGGAGCAGGTGTCGCTGCGTTACATATCTCACTGTCAGCGTGGTCCTCTGCTCGACGTTATCCAGCGCGACCGTCATAAGGACCGTGCTGTGGGCTATTCCCTTCACGGCATACAGCGCGACGACTTAGAGATGCTCATCGACGGCTATCCTATGAAGCGCGAGGGCAGTCAGGGACAGAACAAGTCGTTCGTCATCGCCCTGAAGTTGGCTCAGTTCACCTTCCTCAAGCGCACCATTTCCAAGACCACCCCGCTGTTGCTGCTCGACGACATCTTCGACAAGCTCGATGCCGGTCGTGTGGAGCGTATAGTGCGTCTTGTTGCCAGCGGCGACTACGGACAGATATTCATTACCGACACTAATCGTGAGCACCTCGACAAGATTCTTGCCGCCGCTGCTACCGACTATCGTCTTTTCAATGTAGAGAAAGGAGTGTTATGTACAGAAAGAAAGTAGAAGTAGTTGACGATGTTGTCAATGCGTTCCTGCGTCAGAGTGGTCTCGAGACCCCTTTGCTCCAGCATCGTCTCGTTGCCCAGTGGGAAGTCCTTTTCCCCAAGGCAGTAAAATATACTGGTGAGAAGTATATCCGTAACGACGTGTTCTACGTCCAGATTATCTCACCAGCATTACGTCATAATCTCTCTATGATGCGCACCAGCATCACTCAGCAGTTGAATGATGCCGTTGGTGCGAAGATTATTTCTGATGTGCGCTTTTTTTAGGGAACGACGTGCCGTTGTTCAGCACCTGTAGTGCTTTCTCCACCACTTTGTCGTCTTCGTTAAGGTACATCAGCCAGTCCTGTTCGTTCAGGATGTTATATACCACTCGGCTGACGATGTATTTCTCCAGCAGTTTGTGGCTCTTCTGTATCATGAGGTTTCTTCGTTGCAGTCCGTTCTTGTCGGCATAGCTTGCGAATTTATCCACTATGTTCTGTCTTCCGAGGTACTTCACCAGTTCCGGCATATCCTTGAAGGCGCTCAGTGTGCGTCTGTTGTCGTCGGTATATGCGAATGCGAACTGCACTATTATTCCGCTCATCGCCGCCTGTTTATAGTACGACGTCATAGCCAGCGTATCTTCCGGAACGAAGATGTCAGGAGTTATTCCGCCGCCGCCATATACCAGTCGTCCTATGCTTGTGTGGTATGCTGGTCCTTCGTGTTTTATGCTGTCCTGCGAGAAGAACTCTCCGTGTTCGTAGCGTTGTGCCAGGTCGCCCTGATACTGGCTGTCCTCGCCGGGCACGTAAGGTTTCTGTATGCAGCGTCCCGACGGGGTGTAGTAGCGTGCTACGGTGAGTCGTATCAGCGAGCCGTCGGTAAATCCTATCTGTTGTTGTACCAGTCCTTTACCGAACGAGCGTCGTCCTATTATGGTACCTCTGTCGTTGTCCTGTATCGCTCCGGCGAAGATTTCCGATGCCGATGCTGAGCCTTCGTTTATCAGTACCACCAACGGCATGTTCTGGTAGCTTCCCTTGCCGTCGCTTCTGTAGTCCTGTCGTGGTGACTTCCTACCTTTAGTATATACTATGAGTTTGTCTTTCGGCAGGAATTCGTTTATTATCTGTACTGCCGACTGCAGGTAACCTCCTGTGTTGTCGCGCAGGTCTATCACCAGTCGGCTGAATCCCTCCTGCGACAGCTGCGCCAGAGCCACGAGCATTTCGGGATAGGTATTTTCGCCGAAGCTCTTTATGCGTATGTATCCCGTCTTGTCGTCAAGCATGTAAGCCGCCATCACGGTGTGCATGGGAATGTCGCCGCGTGTTATGGTGAAAGTCTTCGCCTTCTTCTCGCCGTAGCGTATTACCCCTATCTTCACCTTCGTGTCCTTCTGTCCTTTAAGGCGTTTCATAGCCTCCTCGTTAGTGACGGTCTTTCCCACGAAGGGTTTGTCGTCTATGCTTACTATCTTGTCGCCAGCCAGTATTCCGGCGCGTTCGGCAGGTCCGTTCTTTATTACTCCCTGTACTCGTAGGGTGTCGTTGCGTATTACGAACTCAATGCCTACTCCCGAGAATGAGCCTTTCAAGTCGTCGCCCACAGCCTGTGCATCCTTAGCGTTGATATACACCGAGTGCGGGTCAAGGTCGGCAAGAATCTGCGGTATCGCCTTATCCACCAGAGAGTCGATATTCACCGTATCCACATACTGGTCGTCAATGATGTGGAGCAGGTTGTTCAGTCTGTTGCTTCCGCTGTTTATGATGTTCAGTCTGTTGCCCGAGAAGTGGTTGGCGTAGAACGTACCTATAATAATACCTACTATGGTGCTCAGCGCCATCAGCAGCGGAAGATATCTGTTTTTGTTTATTTCCATTTCTTTTTTTATGGTTCTAAGAATATTACTTCTATTCCCGCCCTCTTCAGCAGGTCAATGCCGTCGGTCAGTCGGTATTGTTCTCCATAGACCACACGTTTTATTCCTGCCTGAATGATGAGTTTGGCGCACTCTATGCAAGGCGATGCTGTCACGTAGAGTGTGGAGCCGTCGGAGTTGTTCGACGAGCGTGCCAGTTTTGTTATGGCGTTAGCTTCTGCGTGTAGCACGTAGGGTTTTGTTACGTTGTTCTCGTCCTCGCAGATGTTCTCGAATCCGCTGGGAGTACCGTTATAGCCGTCGCTGATAATCATCTTGTCTTTAACGACGAGTGCTCCCACTTGTCGGCGCTGACAGTAGGAGTTCTCTGCCCATATCTGCGCCATACGCAGGTATCGCTTGTCTAACTTTCTCTGCTTTTCGTCCATTGGTTTTTCTTTTTATTTTATCGGCGGAGCCGATAAACACGCAACACTTTTCACTTTTGACTATTCTGTGGCTTAACAGTAATCATAACTGTTCACTATTCACTATTAACTATTAACTCTCTCAATCCCGTTCCTTTCCAGTAGCGCATCTATTGTCGGTTCTCCGCCCCTGAAGTTCTTGTACAGCGTCATCGGGTGTTCCGTGCTACCCTTCGACAGTACGCAGTCGCGGAAGCGCTGTGCCGTCTTGGGGTTGAAGATACCCTCGCGCTTGAACACTGCGAAGGCGTCGGCGTCGAGCACCTCAGCCCATTTGTAGCTGTAGTATCCGGCAGCATAGCCTCCCGCCATGATGTGCGAGAACTGTACCGTCATGCACGTGTCGGGCAGCTGCTTGCTTATGATAGCTTTCTTCCACGCTTCTTTCTCGAAAGGTATTATATCCTCTTTAAACTCGTCCTTCTGTGTGTAGTACGCCATATCCAGGAGTCCGAAGCTCACCTGTCGCAGGCAGTCCATAGCCACGTTGAAGTTACGACTCTTTACTATTCTCTCAATCAGTTCGTCGGGCATAGGCTCTCCCGTCTGGTAGTGGAAGGCGAAGGTGCGCAGGAACTCCTTCTCTATGGAGTAGTTCTCCATAAACTGCGACGGCAGCTCTACGAAGTCCCACCACACGTTTGTTCCCGACTGACTTTCGAACCTTACGTTCGAGAACATTTCGTGCAGCGAGTGTCCGAACTCGTGCAGGAAGGTCTCCACCTCGCCCAGTGTCAGCAGTGCCGGTTTCTCCGCCGTCGGTTTCGTCAGGTTCATCACCACGCTGACGTGCGGTCTGACGTTCTCTCCCTTGCGGGTTATCCACTGTCCCTGGTATTCCGTCATCCACGCTCCACTCTGTTTTCCGTCGCGTGGGTGGAAGTCGGCATAGAACACCGCCAGGTACGAGCCGTCCTTGTCGAACACCTCGTAAGCCTTTACATCGGGGTGATATACTGGAATGTCTTTATTCTCCTTGAATGTTATGCCGTAGAGCCTGTTGGCGAGTCCGAAGACGCCGCCAATGACCTTCGACAGTTCGAAGTACGGGCGCAGCATCTCCGCGTCCAGGTTATACTTCTTCAGTTGCAGTTTGTGCGAGTAGAACGAAACGTCCCAGGGCTCCATTTTCAGTTGAGAATTGCGAGTTGAGAATTGAGAATTAAACTCCTTCTCAATGGCCTTTCTCTCTTTCAGTGCCGTTGGTTTATAGGCGTCAATGAGGCTGTTAAGCAGTTTATACACGTTACGTGTATTCGTTGCCATACGGTGTTTCAGCACGTAGTCGGCGTAGGTCTTGTATCCAAGAAGCTGTGCCAGTTCGCGCCTCAGGTTCACCAGTCGTTGGCAGATAGCAATGTTGTTCGATTTGTTTTTGTGAGTACATACCGTATTTCGCGCCATGTACATTTTCTTTCTCAGTTCTCGCTGAGTGCTATAAGTCATGAATGGACCATAGGAGGGGGAGTCGAGGGTAAACATCCACCCCTCCTTGCCATTCTCTTTAGCGCATAGAGCTGCTGCTTCGCGTGCTGTGTCGGGCAGTCCGTCGAGTTGTGCCTCGTCGGTGATGTGCAGCTTGAACGCTTTGTTTTCTTTCAGTAGGTTTTGTGAGAATTGTAGTGAGAGCATTGAAGCCTCTTCTGTCAGCTGGCGCAGTCGTTCTTTGCCAGTCTCGTCCAGTAGTGCTCCGCTGCGTACGAACCCTTCATATTCGTCATTCAGTAGCTTCTGTTCCTCTGCTGTCAGTCGTCTGTGGTGCAGGTGTACCGCCTTTACGCGTTCAAAGAGTCTCGGGTCCAGACGTATGTCGTTGGCGTGTTTTGTCAGTATAGGCTGCATTTTCTCCGCCAGCGCGTCTATTTCGTCGTTTGTCTCTGCGCTCATCAGGTTGTAGAACACCGATGACACTCTGTCAAGCAGGTCGTAGTATCCTTCGTCGTCCTCTTCGTCGAGGATGGTATTGTCGAATGTAGGCTTCGCGGGGTTGTTCACTATCCGTTCTATCTGTTCTTTTTCTCTACGGATACCCTCCATGAACGCTTCCTCGTAGTCCTCCATCTTTATTTTGTCGAAGGGCACTACCTCGTGGGGAGTATTATATTTTTCGAAAAAAGGGTTCTTTCTCATCTACTTCTTACTCCTCTTCTTCCTCTTCAACAGCCCATTTGTCTTTCTTCGTTCCGAAGATGTCCACATCTTCCATAATGTACTCACCCTTACTCAGTGGGTTTGTGATAGGATCGTCAGTCTTCGGAAGACTTGCTGCTATAACGTTAACCAACTCTATGTTAGTTATCTCTGTTTCCGGCTTTATATAGTGTTTCATAATTGTAATTTAATATTTTACGACTTAGTAATTTTTTTCGTCCGCCCTACTCCCCTCCCTACTTGGGGGAGGGGGCGGGGGAGAGGCTTTTATTTTCTAATTACTTTCTTACCATTCACTACTACGATACCCTTATAGTCCTTGCCTACGCGCTGACCACTGAGGTTAAAGTAATCATAATTCTCAATTCTCAACTCCGAATTCTTAATTGAGTTGATAGAGGTTGTCTCGCTTTCCTCGTCACCGATAACGAATGGGAGGAATTCTACAGCGTTAGCCAATGCAGTTGCGGGAATGAATGCCTTTCCGTCAGTCATCTTTGCAGCGCCGGTTGCGTCCAGCTTACCAAATCCTATGGTTACTCCGTCTGAATATAAACCAAGAGCATAGTCGCCTTCTTGTGCTGTTACACTGTTAGAAGACACGAGCTTGTTCTCCTCAACGTTTGTTGTAGCGGTAGCCTTCTTCTTCATAGTATAAGAGCCCGCAGGAGCGTTTACTACAATAGCTGTACCAGCAGGAGCATCATTAATTTGTTCCAACTTAATATTACTATCAACGTTCGTAGCAATATATACCTTTGCATCGCCAGTGAAGTCAACTGCGTAGTCCGGAGTAGTTGCTGTTGCCCACTCTGCAGAGCTTACACAGATTTCTTCATCCTCGCCAAGAGAATATTCAACAATTCCTATAAACTTCTTGTAGAGCTGGATTGCTTCTTGACCTGCATTCTTGTAATAACGGAAACGATTCTGGTTTGCTGCTTTATTATATCTCAGTGACATGGTGCTTCCAACGAAAACTGCAGAAATGACAGCATTATTTTCGTCATCAATACTAAATGTATTGGTGTATGTTTCTGCATCGTCTGTTTGTTTCAAACCATTACTGTTAGAGCTTACTCCAATGTATTTGCCAGAAGCACTCTGGAGTGTACCTGCGGTGGTGTCAATAGTGAATGTCGCAGCATCAGTAGCGTCAGTCGATTCAATAACGCCCTCATTAATTGTTACTTCAATTACATCATTTTCAGCATCCAGTGTCTCAAGACTACCATCAAATGCTACAGAAGCAACTTCGTTAACAATAAGATATTCACCATCAGTGATGTCGCCTGTACTTGTTACCTTGTTGTACGTGCTACTGCCTTTTCCGAAGATAGCATAAAGAATCATGTCGGTTGTAACTGGAGTGTTGTTGGCTACGAACACAGGTGTGCCGCTAACATCTTCGCTCTCTGACCATCCCAGGAACTTCATGTATTTGTTGATGTTCTCAGGAGTTTCCAGGTTAAGTTCTACATTCTGTTTCCTGTTTACAGAAAATTCTTTGCCGCGCACGTAGTATGTAATGGTGTATGATGGAGCAGCAGTAACGTTGATGTCGTATGTTGCTGTTTTGCCTTTATATGTTACCGTGATTGTCTGCACACCTATTTGTGACATATCAGGTTCAGAGAAATCTGCCTTTGCTGTAACGTCTTCCTTAGTCTCGTCAGAGTAAGTTGCTGTAACAACAATACCGTCATGATTGAATTCGCTACCCTCAACAAATTCTGTAGTGTATGTACCAGACAGAGCGATAGAAGAAACTTCCTTGCGCACGAGTGATGTTATATGGTTGCCTGCAGCAATTTCAGGAGCGTTGCTAAAAGTTGTCAATTTTCCACGAATTACCACCTGGTCACCAATAAGCAGGTCATCTGCGCTTGAGAAGGCAACTTCGTTAAGTCCCTTTCCTTTATAGACAAGGAGCTGATCTTTCGTAGTACCGTCATCAGAAATGTAGTAACGATAGTTTGTACCGTCACTTACGATGTCATCACCATAGAATCCGGAAACAATACCCTTTATGTAATAGTTCTCAGATGTGCCACTTGCAGGTGTGTTTTCAATAGCTTCTGCTACAGTGAATGGTTTATCCTCGCTACCGTCGTTAGCATTAGGGTCAGTAACGGTTGTGGAGAGTGTTACGGTCTTAGATGCTGCCAAACCGCCACCGCTGATTGTTACAGTACCGACCATATTGTCATTAAGAGCAGTTGGCTTAGCAGTAACAGTAATTGTCTGTGCTGTTGTAGTAGCCTGTGCAATAGATATTGGAGTTACTTCGTATTTCGAGTTGTTGCATGATATATCGAGGTTACCAGTCAGGTTTGCTGGAGTTACTGTGAAAGTAAGTTCCCTTGTTGTACCAAAATTAACCTTGCCAAAGTCAAGGCTTGTTTTGTCGAGTGTTGCACTTGGCGTAGTGGGGTCAACAGCTGAAGTCTTCTTATAGATAGCGGTAACTGTTTCTTTAATATTGGCATTGACATTGCCGTAACAACGCCAATCACTACTATTATAAACACCGAGATAACGTGATGTGGCATTATGGAATAAGAAGTTCTCAGATGAGTCATCATTATCTGATAATTTCCAGGAAAATACATTGTTTGTATTGGTTCCTACACGAACTCCATTATTGGAATTTATGCAGTACAGGTGTTTCGTTCCAACCCCAAACTGGAGACCACCATCAGTCTTTGTAACCGTCCACTGTATATTATCTGCAACGGTACTAGTAATCTCGGATTTGTCATTGTTCAGTGTAACAGCTATTGCAGTAGGAGCATTAGATGTACCCTTATCATTTGACATAGCCCTTGCAGTTGTCTGATCTACAATGACAACAATATCACCAGTTTTTAAATCTGAGAAATTGGTCTTAACCCAAATGTCATCCGCCCAAGCTCCGGTAGCACTACCGACGAGCAGGAGGACTAACAGGAAAAATTGTTTGAATAAAGATTTTTGTTTCATGTTTGTTTGATTTTATGAGTTTGACTTATGTTTGATTATTCGCTTTGGTCTTTCTTCATCATTTCGAGCACCTTATTATCATCTTGTCTTGTGTCCTTAACGTATTCTATTACTTTGTCATTCATGAAGGTTTGTACTTCCTCTCCAGAAATAGTCAGGCCATTCAAGGCTTCCTCATGACTATTTTTTAAGATTGTAATCAATGCATCGTTTGCCTCCATGTTTATTTTATTTATGAGTTTGACTTATGTTTGATTATCTTGTTTCTCGTTCATTATACTGCAATACCGGTACGCATTACGTCGTCATAAAGGGGAGAATGACTTTCCTCTTCCATAAGTACCGGCTCAATCAGTGTGTTTACTTTGCGGACATCGCGCCAGAGGCTTTTTGTCCAAATCCACCAGTTGTCTCCAAAGGAAGGAACAATCACCGCTACGTCAATGTCGCTGTCAGGATTCGCATTACCTTTGCTATACGAACCAAACATATAGACCTTGACCTTGTCATCAAAGCGAGGGGCTATTACTTCCTTGTAGCGTCGTACTATCCCTAAAGCTTGTTCTTTATCCATTTCTGTAATTGTTTAGTATCGTCAATCAAATTGCGACAATATTCCTTTGTCAGCATTCTTGATAATTGGTCTTTATATTCCGGGTATCGAGCCTGAATATTCATAGGAATTAATGTATCTATTAAATCCAACTGTTCATCTGTCATTTCTTTCTCTAAAGTTGAACCCTCAATGAGTCTTGTCAGGTTGTGGGTGTATGGCGGATCGGATGACAGTGTCTTGCACCAATATGCCTTCAATGTTTTTTCAATGGCTTGATGACACATAAATGCAACATATAACCAACGCCTGCCGTTGTATAACGTCTCGGCAGTTTCCATGTCATAATCTGCAACTTCTATCCAATATGCCACCTTGTCTATTGCCATCGTTTGTTTTGTCTTAGATATTATGAGTTTGACTTATGTTTCTTTTATTTCCTTTGCAAAGGTATAAAAAGTTCGTGATGTTACAAAATAATTTAATTATTTTTTGCTGACACATGATAGTTCTTGTTTTTCGTTACTCTGTGCGGATAAAAGGAGGGGAAATTGGATTTTGGTATATGAAATTTTAGTTTTTAAAACTAAAATCCCGGGAATCCTAAAAATACATTTAGGTGTCCCGGGACTTGTGTGTTGACGGCTGGCTCTCCCTGTGGTGTGGTGTTTACAGGAAACCTTGCTGTTTCAGTGCACTGAGCATGGTCTCCGACATAGCTTCGTTGTCTTTTTTAGTGTATCTGATGTCGGTAAATATCTGTGCCAGTGTTTCTTTGTTGTTTATTCTTACGAACTCGCGGTTCTCCGGAAGGTTTTCCTTCGCCGTGTAGAAGTTGTCAATAAGTTCTGGCGTGTAGTCGCGGTAAGTCTCGTTGTGGATAATCGCTTCCACCGGGAGGCGGTCGGAGAGTGGCGGGTTTTCGTCAGGCCATCCTAAGGTAAGTGTTGCTACGGGGAACACCAGTCGCGGCAGACGGAGGGTGTCGATTATGCTTTGCGGTTGATAGACGGTGGTGCCGAGCCAGCAGTAACCCAGTCCTTCCTCCTCGGCAAGGCAACAGAACGTCTGGGTGAAGAGAAGGGCGTCGGTGGCTGCGTTCATGAACGACAGGAAGTTATTGTAACCCGGTGTGGCACAGCGGTTTTCTGCCCATAGCGACGTGCGGCGGAAGTCGGCACATACGGTAAGCACCACCGGGGCGCCGGTAACCATAGGCTGGTTGAAGTGGGCGGGTGCCAGTTGTTGTTTCATTTTCTCGTCGCGGGTTACTACAACGCTGTAAAGCTGAAGGTTCCCCATGGTCTGTGTGCGCTCTGCGAGGGTAAAGAGTCGTGTCAGCAGTTCGTCGCTGACCTCTCTGCCGGAGTATTTCCGGATGCTTTTTCTTGTTTCGAGGTTTTTCATTTTGGACAACTTTTTCGTTTGCAAAGTTACGAAAGTTTTCCAAAACGGAAAATTATTATGAATAAAAAATGCTAATTATTTTGTCGGTTGAAGAAATCTCTGTATATTTGCAGACGCAAAAAAAGGTAAAAGATGAAAACTTACACTTATGAAGAGGCTTTCAGTGCCTCATTAGCATATTTCGACGGTGACGAACTCGCCGCACGAGTTTGGGTTAACAAGTATGCCATGAAGGATTCTTATGGCAATATCTATGAGCGCAGTCCGGAGGACATGCACTGGCGTATAGCCAACGAGATAGCCCGCATAGAGAAGAAGTACGAGAATCCTATGTCGGCACAGGAGATTTTCGAACTCCTTGATCACTTCCGCTACATCGTTCCTGCAGGAAGTCCTATGACGGGTATAGGCAATGAGTTCCAGGTGGCTTCATTGTCGAACTGCTTTGTTATCGGTCTTGACGGCGACGCCGACTCCTACGGTGCCATCATGCGTATCGATGAAGAGCAGGTGCAGCTGATGAAGCGACGCGGTGGAGTAGGTCACGACCTCAGTCATATTCGTCCTAAGGGCACACCGGTGAACAACTCGGCGCTGACATCAACAGGTCTGGTGCCCTTCATGGAGCGCTATAGTAATAGTACGCGCGAGGTGGCACAGGACGGACGACGTGGCGCGCTGATGCTGTCGGTAAGCATCAAGCACCCCGACTCCGAGGCGTTCATCGACGCCAAGATGACCGAAGGCAAGGTCACCGGAGCTAACGTGAGTGTGAAGATTGACGACGAGTTCATGCAGGCTGCTGTGAACGACCAGGAGTACGTACAGCAGTTCCCCATAGACTCCGCCGACCCGAAGATAAAGAAACCCATCAACGCCAAGCTGCTGTGGGAAAAGATAGTTCACAACGCATGGAAGAGCGCCGAGCCCGGAGTGCTGTTCTGGGACACCATCATACGCGAGAGTCTGCCCGACTGTTACGCCGACCTGGGCTTCCGCACAGTATCTACAAACCCTTGCGGTGAGATACCTCTCTGTCCTTACGACTCGTGCCGACTGCTGAGCATCAACCTCTACTCGTACGTGGTGAATCCCTTCACAAAGGACGCTTACTTCGACTACGACAAGTTCCGCAAGCACGCTGCCTGCGCACAGCGTCTTATGGACGACATCGTGGACCTCGAGATGGAGAAGATAGACAAGATTATGGAGAAGATAAAGATGGACCCGCAGAGCGCAGAGGTCAAGGGCGCCGAGTATCATCTCTGGGAGAAGATAAAGGACAAGAGCGGCAAGGGACGCCGTACCGGTGTGGGCATTACCGCCGAGGGCGACATGATAGCCGCTATGGGTCTGCGCTACGGCACCCAGGAGGCTACCGACTTCTCCGTAAATGTTCACCGCACGCTGACACTCGCTGCCTACGGCTCGTCAGTACAGATGGCTAAGGAGCGCGGAGCATTCGCTATCTACGATGCTAAGCGCGAGGAGAACAACCCCTTCGTACAGCGCATCAAGGCTGCCGATCCTAAGCTCTATGAGGAAATGACGAAGTACGGACGTCGTAACATCGCCTGTCTGACGATAGCTCCTACAGGAACAACGTCGCTCATGACACAGACAACAAGCGGTATAGAGCCAGTCTTTATGCCGGTATATATGCGTCGCCGCAAGGTGAACCCCAACGATACAAACGTTCATGTTGACTTCGTTGACGAGGTAGGCGACTCCTTCGAGGAATACATAGTATATCACAAGAAGTTCCTCGAGTGGATGAAGATAAACGGCATAGACACCGAAAAACGCTATACAAAAGAAGAAATCGACGAGCTCGTAGCGCGTTCTCCTTATTATAAGGCTACTGCCAACGACGTTGACTGGCTTATGAAGGTGCGCATGCAGGGCGCTATACAGAAGTGGGTGGACCACTCTATCAGCGTCACCGTGAACCTGCCTAACGACGTTGACGAAGACCTTGTAAACCGTCTGTACGTCGAGGCTTGGCAGAGCGGATGCAAGGGCTGCACGATATACCGTGACGGAAGTCGCTCGGGCGTTATGATACAGGTCAACGAGAAGAAAAAGAAGACCGAAGAAGAGAAACCGCAGCCAGCACCATGCAAGCAGCCCGAAGTTACCGAGGTGCGTCCACAGGTGCTCGAGGCTGACGTGGTACGTTTCCAGAACAACAAGGAGAAGTGGGTGGCTTTCGTAGGACTCTTGGACGGCTATCCATACGAGATATTTACCGGTCTGCAGGACGACGAGGAAGGCATTATGCTGCCTAAGTCGGTTACTAAGGGTAAGATTATCAAGCATATTGCTGAGGACGGCTCACGTCGTTACGACTTCCAGTTCGAGAACAAACGAGGCTACAAGACCACCGTCGAAGGACTGTCGGAGAAGTTCAACCCAGAGTACTGGAACTACGCAAAACTCATCTCCGGAGTGCTCCGCTACCGTATGCCTATAGCTTACGTCATAAAGCTTGTAGCTTCACTGCAACTGAAGAGCGAGAGCATCAACACGTGGAAGAACGGTGTAGAGCGCGCCCTGAAGAAGTACATTACCGACGGTACAGAGGCAAAGGGACAGAAGTGTCCTAACTGCGGACAGGAAACACTGGTTTACCAGGAGGGATGTCTCATCTGTACGAACTGCGGAGCAAGCAGATGCGGATAGAACTGAAAGGACTGCGGTTCCACGCGTTCCACGGGGTGCTCCCGCAGGAACGCACCGTTGGAGGCGACTACGAGGTGGATATCTCCGTAGATTATGCCGACGAGAGGGCGGTAGAGACTGACAACGTCGAGGACACGCTGAACTACGCAGAGCTCTATGACATAGTGAAGGAAGAGATGGCACAGCGCTCAAACCTCCTTGAGCACGTCGCTGGTCGCATAGGGAAAAGAACGCTAAAGACCTTCAGCAGTGCTCAGTCGGTGACGGTGGCGGTGACGAAACTCAATCCGCCGATAGGGGCTGAATGTAAGGGGGCGAAGGTTGAATTGCGAATTGAGAATTGAGAATTACGAAGTAAGAGGTAAGAATGAAGAGAGTAGCTACACTTATGACGATATTGTTGCTGGTAGTCTTGGGACTGTCGGCAAAGAAATATACGCTGGTTATTGACCCTGGACACGGGGGGCATGACGCCGGTGCGTGTGGCGCTTTTTCCAAAGAGAAGAACATTAATCTTAATGTGGCTCTCGCCTTCGGAAAACTCGTCGAGCAGAACTGTCCTGACGTCAAGGTGGTATATACCAGAAAGACCGATGTGTTCATTCCTCTTAACGAACGTGCAAACATAGCAAACAAGGCAAAGGCGGACCTCTTCATCTCTGTACATACCAACGCCCTCCCCGCAGGACGTGTTGCACGAGGCTTCGAGGTCTATACGTTAGGTATGCATCGCGCCGCCGACAACCTCGCTGTGGCAAAGCGTGAGAACTCCGTCATCCTCGTCGAGAAAGACTATAAACAGCGCTATCAGGGCTTCGACCCCAACTCGTCGGAAAGCTATATAATGTTCGAGCTCATGCAGGACAAGAATATGGCGCAGAGCGTGGAACTGGCGAAGATGATACAGAACGAGGTGTGCTCGTCGGCAAGTCGTCCTAACAAGGGCGTCCACCAAGCAGGATTCCTCGTACTCAGAGCAACGGGAATGCCCAGCTGTCTTGTGGAGTTAGGCTTTATAACTACCCCCGACGAGGAACGTCTGCTTAACTCAAAGAGTGGTATCGACGCCCACGCACGCGGTCTCTACAGAGCTTTCGTGAGGTATTGCGGTAAGTCATTGCCCGCAGAACAGCCCGTCATGGAACAACCCTCAGAGCCCGTTAACCACGCAGAGCCAGTAACTGCTCCCACTCCGGAGCCTGCAACTGCTCCCGCAAACGATCCTATATACGCTCCCGTAGTAGGTTCCACGCACCTTAGCGAACTGCCGCAGCCTATCTTCAAGGTGCAGATTATGGCAAGCGACACACCGCTGCGCACCAACGATGCACGTTTCAAGGGGGTAAAGGACATCGACAGCTACTCCGAGAACGGATGGACAAAATATACCGTCGGGGCGTCCGTCGATTACAACGAGATAGAACGACTGAGGAGGAAAATGACAGCATACTTCCCGCAGGCATTCATCGTAGCTTTTAAGAATGGACAGAAGATGGACATTAAGGCAGCAATAAGAGAGTTTAAGAAAAACAAATAACGATATGAATAAGAACAAGGAAATAAAAATAGCATTGATGGCAGTCGTAGGACTGTTCATACTGTACATCGGAATGAACTTCCTTAAAGGAGCTTCGCTCTTCTCGAGCGACGACCTTTACTTCGCTAAGTTCAGCGACGTCACCGGACTGTCGGAGTCAAGTCCTATCTATGCCGACGGCTTCAAGGTGGGAACGGTGAAGAGCATAGAGTACGACTATAACAACGAGGGAAATATCAAGGTGGGCTTCTCGCTCGACGACAGACTGCGACTGGCAAAGGGCTCCTCAGCGGAAATTGTCAGCGATATGTTGGGAAACGTGAGGATTAACCTGCTGCTGGCTAACAACCCCCGTGAACGCGTGAAACCAGGAGAGATTATCGTCGGTGTTGTAAACAACGGCGCTATGGCTAAGGCTGCCGAGATGATTCCGGAGATAGAGAAGATGCTGCCGAAACTCGACTCCATAATGTCAACTCTTAACTCCCTGCTCGCAGACCCTGCACTGAGGAACTCCCTGCATAACATGGAATCGGTTACCGGTAACCTCGCCACAACAACAGACCAGGCAAACAAACTCCTCGCAGAGCTGAACAACAGGATGCCGGGAATGATGACAAAGGCGGACAACGTACTTGCTAACGCTGAGGAGGCATCGGGAAAACTGGCGAAACTCGACGTTGCAGGCACTATGGCTAAGGTTGATGCTACGCTGGCTAATGTAGAACAGCTGACAAGAGAGCTCAATAACCCCAATGGTACTGTGGGTAAGCTACTTAAAGACCCCGCTCTCTATGACCATATAACGCAGACGGTGAAGGATGCAGACTCTCTCGTCATAGACCTGAAGCAGCATCCGAAACGATATGTGCATTTCTCTCTGTTCTGATAACAGGGGAAAATTAAGACGAAAAACCACAATTTAAATTTCGTCTAAATAGATATCGCTTCACATTTTAATTAAAAGCGAAAAATGTGAAGTGCGGTCTATCAGACAATTATAATAATTTATGCACACTCTTCACGGGGTGTGCTAATTTTGTGTCGCTATAATATAAGGCGTTGAATGACAATACTTTGCGAAAATGCAAATGATTTAAATCAAGAGCGATGGTATATATGTGCTAAAGTCCTAAAATATAGGCATTTTAATATTATTAATATTTACTTGTAAAGAAAAAAGATTTGCAGGATTGTAGAAAAATTCCGAAATTTGCAAACGCTTAGTAACGATAACATAAGCTAACCTTAACGGGTACACCTTATTATAATTATAAGAGAAAAGAAAAATGAATATCAACCCACGAGCTCTGTGGGACAGATGCCTTGAGCTAATCAAAGAGAATGTCTCCGAGCAGCAATACAACACCTGGTTCAAGCAGATTGCTTTCCAGTCTTACAGCCCAGCTACAAGAACGCTGATGCTTCAGGTGCCAAGTATGTTCGTTTACGAATACTTGGAGGCTAACTACGTGGAGTTATTCAAGCACGTTCTCGTCAGAACCTTCGGCTATCACGTAAAACTTGCTTATAGCGTAGTAACCGACCAGACCAACGGCATCACCCAGAGTCTCGAGGCAGAAGAGGTGGCTAACGTAGAGGCATCACAGGAGAAGACTCACGGCAACGAGAGTCCGTCAATCCTTGACGCAGCAAAACCTCAGGAGATTGACGCACAGCTCAATCCTCACCAGACCTTCGAGAACTTCATAGAGGGCGACAGCAACAAACTGCCACGCTCCGTGGGTATGACAATAGCGGAACATCCTAAAAAGACGCAGTTCAACCCGATGTTCATCTACGGACCTTCCGGCTGCGGAAAGACCCACCTCATCAACGCCATCGGTGTGCGCACCAAGGAACTGTTCCCGCAGATGCGAGTGCTATACGTCAGCGCACGACTCTTCCAAGTACAATATACCAACGCCCAGCTGCGCAATAAGATTAACGACTTCATAAACTTCTACCAGACCGTTGACATGCTCATCGTCGATGATGTGCAGGAGTGGATGACAGCGGTGAAGACACAAGATACGTTCTTCCATATCTTCAACCACCTGTTCCGCAACGGCAAACGTATCATCCTCGCCAGCGACCGTCCTCCGGTTGATCTGAAGGGAATGAACGAGCGCCTGCTGACACGCTTCTCCTGCGGACTCATTGCCGAACTCGAGAAACCCAACGAACAGCTCTGCGTGGATATCCTGAATAGCAAGATACGTCGCGACGGACTTAACATCCCCGAGGATGTGGTGATGTTCATCGCACAGACCGCCAACGGCAGCGTGCGCGACCTCGAGGGCGTCATCAACTCGCTGCTGGCATACTCTATAGTATATAACGGCAAGATAGACATCAAGTTAGCAGAGCGCGTAGTGAAGAGAGCAGTGAAGATTGACGACCACCCACTGACTATCGACGATATCGTGGAGACGGTATGCAACCACTTCAATGTCTCTCCAAGTGCTGTCAACGGCAAGAGCCGTCGTCGCGAACTGGTGGTAGCACGACAGGTGTCTATGTTCCTTGCACAGAAATATACCAAGATGCCCGCATCACGCATCGGAAAACTCGTTGGCAACAGAGACCACTCTACGGTGATACACTCGTGCAAGCACATAGAACAGCTCATGCAGGTAGATAAAACGTTCCGCGACGAGCTGCAAAGCATAGAGAATTCGTTTAGAATAAAGAAATAAAACCAAATAATTGTGAAGAAATTACGATTATTTGGTTTTTTATTTTTACCTTTGCCCCCTAATTCGTTCAAAAATTAAAGAAAAATAGGAATAATGAGAAAACTACTATCTTTTGTGGCATGTCTTATGGCGTGCCAAATGATAATGGCGGCGCCCGTAACCAAGTCGCAGGCGCTAAGTGCTGCTACTGCCTTTATGAAAGAGAAGGGCTGGAACGTTAGCAAACAGCCACGTCTTGTCCCCCGTAAGGCTAAGGCGCAGGCAGCAGAGAAAAACTATGTCTATCTGTTTAATTCTGACAACGGTTTTGTTATTGTCTCTGGCGACGACCAGACAGAGCCTATCCTTGGATATGTCGAGGGCGCACAGTTCAACGAGGACGAGATGCCCGAGAATATGAAGTGGTGGATTGGCGAGTACGAACGACAGATAAAATATCTTCAGGACCATAATATCCAACAGGTGCAGTACGTCCTCGACGCACCCGCGGTAAGTCCGTTGACTACCACCGACTGGTCACAGGGAGACCCCTATAACCTGCAGTGCCCTAAGATAGGGACGTATAACTGTATGACGGGATGTCTTGCAACAGCGCTGGCACAGCTCATGAAGTACCACGAGTGGCCACAGGAAGCCACAACGGAAATCCCAGGATACACCACAGAGACAAACAGGATAAGTATGCAGAAACTGCCCGCAACCACCTTCGACTGGGCAAATATGAAGAACTTATATCGCGTCGGTGTCTCGACACAAGCACAGAAGGACGCCGTAGCAAAGCTCATGCTCTACTGCGGACAGGCAAACTATATGGACTACGACACATCGTCCTCCGGCGCTTCCGAGTTTGGCGTAGTAAACTCCCTCGTGAACTACTTCGGCTATGACGAGTCGGCACAGCTCACAGGACGTACCGACATCACCGTAGAAGAGTGGGAGAACATGGTCTATTTCGAACTGGCAAACAACCGTCCAGTGTTCTACTGCGGACAGTCAACAGGTGGCGGTCACGCATTCCTGTGCGACGGATACGACGGCAACGGACTCTTCCACATCTCTTGGGGATGGGAGTATAACAACTATTATAACTCGTGGTGCCGTCTGTCAATACTCAACCCTGCCACCACCTCTGCTATAGGAGCAAGTACCACAGAAGACGGATTCACCTACGGACAGAGCATCGTACGTGGTGTTCGTCGTCCCGGCGACGCTGGCGAGGTAGCGCCGCTGATGCTCCAGGCAAGTGTCGAGGACACATGGGTCTATGGCTCGATGGCACGTGTCTATTATGTCAGCAACCTCGCAAAGACCTATCAGTTCGATATAGCGTTGGCAATCCTCGACGACAGCAACAACCCCACGATTATCTCTATAGAGACAAACAAGAATATCACACCCCTTCATCAGAATTGGGACTATGCCTATTCAGACTATGACCTCAGTGCAAGTCAGTTTGGTGGCGACGGCACCTACAGACTGGCAATGCTCTGCAGGAAGTCCGGAACAACAGAGTGGGTTCCAATGTTTAGCTACGAAATGGAGTACTTCAAGGCTACCGTCAGCGGTAATAATGTCACCCTGTCGAAAGTATATAACGACGGCACATCACTCGCAGCAGAGAATATGCAGTTTACCGACGCCGTATCTACAAAAGAAGATTGCGAGTTTACTGCCGAGATAACAAATACCGGCACCGAAGAGTACAGCGGTGAGCTATATTGTTTCCAGAGCAAGACAACCTCAAAGGGACAGGCAGTCAGCGTCGCAGGAGCCTATGTGCAGCCGGGCGCTACAGAGAAAGTATCTTTCTACTTCACTCCTCTCGCCACCGAGGACCTTAACGTATGGATATGTACCGACGATAAAGGCAATAACATCATCGGACAAGTCACCATTACCCCAACGCCAAAGGATGTCTATGACCTTTCTATAGTGTCAAGCAGCGTTGTTACAGATCCTCTGAACGTTACCGTAAAAGTAAAGAACGCTTCCAGTGAAGCATATAACCGCAACATCTCGGCAACGATATATCGTGCCGACACCGACCAGCCTCTGCTCAGAAAAGTAACAAAGACCGTAGAGATTCCCGCCGGAGGAACTACCGATGTAGTATATACCTCGCTGCCAGGCGTTGACAAGCAGTACAACTACTACCTCGTACTCTCGTACTACGAGGACAGCAAGACCACAGAACTGACAGCATTCCCCGGGCGCATAGACATTATATTCAACTACGACCCCACAGGAATCCGCTCAATTGAGAATGGAGAGTTGAGAATTGATAATTCTGATTACTTTAACCTCAGTGGTCAGCGCGTAGGCAAGGACTATAAAGGAATAGTAATAAGAAACGGAAAGAAGATAGTTCTGAAGTAAGGACAACAAGAAAGAAAAGAAAAATGGAGTAACGTTTCGTGTTACTCCATTTTTTTATTGTCGTTTTAGATAATTCCTTTGAAGAAGTCGTTGCCTTTATCGTCAACGAGGATGAAGGCGGGGAAGTCTTCTACTTCTATCTTCCAGATGGCTTCCATACCGAGTTCCGGATATTCTACGCACTCGATACTCTTTATGCTTGACTGTGAGAGTACGGCGGCAACGCCACCGATGGTGCCGAGATAGAAGCCGCCGTGTTTCTTGCAGGCGTCGGTGACTACCTGTGAGCGGTTTCCTTTGGCAATCATCACGAGTGATGCTCCGTGGTCCTGGAACTCGTCAACGTATGGGTCCATACGGTTGGCTGTGGTGGGTCCCATAGAACCGCAGGGGTAGCCCTCGGGGGTCTTGGCAGGACCTGCATAGAGGATGGGGTGGTCCTTGAAGTACTGTGGCATCTCCTCGCCAGCGTCAAGACGTGCCTTGAGCTTGGCGTGGGCGATGTCGCGAGCCACGATGATTGTGCCCTTGAGGTTTACTCTGGTAGATACGGGGTACTTGGTGAGTTCCTTACGAACGGCGTCGATGCCTTGGTTGAGGTCTATCTCAACACCTTTGGCGCCTTCGCCTGGACGACGATACTCCTCAGGGATGAGCTCTGTGGGGTTGCAGTCCATCTTCTCGAGCCATACGCCGTCACGATTTATCTTTGCCTTGATGTTTCTGTCGGCAGAGCAGCTGACGCCCATACCTATAGGACAGCTGGCTCCGTGACGCGGCAGACGGATGACACGGATGTCGTGAGCAAGATATTTGCCTCCGAACTGTGCACCAAGACCAATCTTATAAGCTTCCTTGAGGAGCTTCTGCTCAAGATCGACGTCGCGGAAAGCGCGTCCTGTCTCGTCGCCCGTAGTAGGCAGCGAGTCGTAGTACTTTATTGATGCGAGTTTCACGGTGAGGAGGTTCTTCTCAGCCGACGTGCCGCCGATGACGAAGGCTATGTGGTAGGGAGGAC
>CAMUVE010000022.1:0-26756 GCA_947163985.1 uncultured Prevotella sp. | reverse complement strand
TAATCAAAGTTTGTTTAAATTAGTTGCACACGCGTATTTCTGGTCGCCGCTGTCGAGAGATAGCGGCGATTTTTATTTTTCCTCCTTTTTTGTTGTGATATCATTTTTTTTGTACCTTTGACCCTCGAATATTACAACGCTATGTGAAGCTAATTGTCATACACAACGCTTTTTTATTATTAGCCACAAATGTCAATGCGCCGGCTGTGAAGTCCGCGCATTTTTATGGGGTTCACTTACAAATCCTGATAAATAAACGAAGTAACTATATTTAACAAAAGTGTGACGAGGGACACTCTCGTCACTCTACCTGCACTCCCTACACCGTCAACACCTGACTGGCTATAATGGGTTAGTTATCAGTATATTATATTTTGTTACAACCCGTGTTCACACTACACCTAACCTACACCTAACTTACACCGGCGCATATAGTCCCGGATTTTTTATTAATATTCCGGACATTTTGTCCGAAGCCTCCGGATAGAGTGTCCGACTACTCCGTGGTAAATGTCCAACTACTCCGTGGTAAATGTCCGACTACTCCGTGGTAAGTTACAAACGTTTCCTTCAAACCAGTGTAGTGTCGGTGTGGCGTCGATGTAGGATAAGCACCCCATTTATTAGTAGCATAACTTGTTGATAATCGAGTACTTACACATAATTAGGTGTTGACGGTGTAGGGAGTGCAGCAATTTTTGTTTATTATAGTGATTTTACTGTACTTGTAATTTTGATGTTTAAGGGTGTAAGGGTGTTAAACCCCTCTGTTTATCGGGGAAAGAGCACCACACCCCAGGGTGTGAGGGTGTGGTGAGGGTGTGGTAGGGAGGGGATGATCATCCTATACCTATGGTTTCGAGGAAAATTCTCTAGAAAATTTGTTGTGAAAGCGTAGGTTTTGTTGGATTAAAGAATAGGTTTGTCGGAAAATTCTCTAGAGAATTTCCCTACATCACAACACCCTTGCAACACCCTAACACCCTGGGGTGTTGCGCTTAAAGCCTTTATTCATCGGGCGTTGCACACCCTTACACCCTCAGATGTAAAATTCCTGGTATAACGTAGTTTCTTCTTGCCCCTTGCTCATAGCTACTAAATAAGCGGAGCTTCGGCTCCGCTTATTTTCGTGGGGTGCGTGGGCTACTGTTCTTTTGTTTCAGAAACGTAACATGCTACCAGTCCGTAGGTGATGGTGGGACGTATCCAGATTTCAGTGAGCAGGTAGTTCGTGCCTTCGGTAATAGGCTGAAGGACAGAGATTTCGTACTGATAGATAGCGGCAATGAGGACGTCGATTACAAAGATTGTCCATAAATCACGCTTGGAGTAACTCTTCCATTGCCTTCGGGAATAGAAGTACGTGAGTGTAAGAAGCAGCAGCTCCGAGAGTATAAGAGAAGATATGCGGAGCACCTCGCTATTGAAATCGGCGGGGACGAGGATATCGCGAATGAGTATAGTCATACCTACGCACAACGTACACCAGTAGTTGAAATGGTCTGGCTTGAGACGGTTGAAGAAGAACATCCACATCATGACCAGACATGCCAGATAAAACATGTCGAGGATAAGCTCTACCCATGTGTCCTTAAGCCCGAAATGAACAACAGCATAAAACATGACGCCAACGGAAACCATAGCGGACACGGCTGTGACTAAAATGTCGATAACTTTGGCTTTCTTTTTGAATCTAACATTTCTTCCCATAATTGTTGTCGGTTTTTAGTGCTAAAGACTGAGGGCTATTCGAACAGCTTGGTGAGTTCGTGGAAGCGGATGATGGTGTCTTCGCCGAATTTCAGGAGGCTGTGTTCTGCCTGTTCGAGGGTCTTCTCGGTGAGCAGGTTTGTCTTTGAGAAGAATTTGTCGGCGTAGCATACTACCTTTTCCTCTAACGTTTCCGGCAGCAAGTCTTTGTGGGGTAGTGGCAGTTGTCGTTCGAGGATTGTCTGCAGCGTGATGCCTGTTCCGGTATGGCGCTCGCACACGCGGGCGTGCTGAGGAAATCCTTCGGCACGGAGGAGTTCGGCGCCTATGGGTCCGTGACAGATGTAGGGCTCTGTGCCGTGACAGTGGATGCCCGGGGCGTCGCAGCGGAAGATGCCGATGTCGTGGAGCATTGCTGCCTCTTCGACAAAGCGGCGGTCGATGTGCAGTTCGGGGTGTGCATCAACGATGGCGAGTGCCTTGAGTGCTACGCTGTGGCTATGAACAAGGAGGACGTGGCGCAGCGCGTCGTCCTCCTTGTAGTATTTATCGATAATTCTCTGATAGTCCATTATTATTCTTGTGGACGTTCTATGTATCCGAGAATGTCGCCGCGGTTAACCTTTGCGCCCTGCTTGGCAGTTACTTCGACGAGTTTTCCGCCGAGACATGCCGGTACGGACTCTATCTCGCCCCACGGAGTCTGTATGTAGCAGAAGGTCTGTGCCTCGCTGTACTCCTGACCGATGAACGGTTCTATGCAGGGAGCACATTCGCTGTCGCCGCTGAACTCGTAGTATATCTGTCCTTTTACGGGAGCAACAACGGGGTCTGCCTTAGCGTGCTTGAAGGCTGCCACCTGTTCCGGTGTGAGTGAAGCGCCGAGTTTCGCATCCTTTGCCTTCTGCAGGTCGGCAAGCATACGTTTCTTGGCGATGCCGCTCTTGTAGTCGCGGTACTGTTCTGGGTGCATAGCCAGTTCGTAGAGTTCCTCGTCGTCCTTGCCGTAGTCCCATCCGTTCTCGTCCATCTCCTTGCGGAAGTCGTCGAGAGCGTTAGGAATAAGAGTGTGAGGGTCGGCTGTGGTGAACTCTCTGCCCTGTTTCTCTGCGAGTGCTACGAGTTCGGGGTCTATTGTTCCAGGAATCTTTCCGCTCTTGCCGAGAATCATTCCCCACATAGAGTCGTCCATCATGACGAAGCGTCCCTTGCCCTGAGCCAGTGTGAGGAGGTTCATGAGTGCTATGTTCTTGACATACTGGCTGAACGGTGTTACGAGTGGTGGATAGCCGACACGTGGCCATACGTAGGCAACCTCGTCGAAGAGTTTCACGAGCATCTCGTCGGTGGTATATTCAGGCTGTCCCTTGCTCTTTAGTATAGAGTTGATAGAGCGGTGGATGCCAGCGAGGTCTGCCATCATGGAGCCCATCATTCCGCCTGGGAGTCCGCATCCGAGCAGCAGACTCGACATGTGTTTGTTGCCTGGATTGATGAAGTATCCCAGCCAGTCGTCGATGAACTCCTGGGTGAGGGTACGTGCCTGCATATATGCATTCATATTGATTTCCTTGACCTCGAAGCCCTCGTTCTTCAGCATAGACTGTACGGAGATGATGTCCGGGTGGACCTTTCCCCAAGAGAGTGGTTCGATAGCTGTATCGATGACGTCGGCACCGTTGTTACATACCTCGAGTATTGACGCCATAGAGAGACCTGGTCCGGAGTGTCCGTGGTACTGGATGATGATGTCCGGGTGTTTTGTCTTTATAGCCTTTGTCAGTGCTCCAAGCATAGCCGGCTGTCCGATGCCAGCCATATCCTTAAGACAGATCTCCTCTGCGCCGGCAGCGATGACCTCGTCGGCTATTCCGCTGTAGTACTCGACGGTGTGTACCGGCGATGTGGTGATACACAGGGTAGCCTGCGGCGTCATGCCTGCCGCCTTTGCCCACTTGATAGAAGGGATGATATTTCGTGTGTCGTTAAGTCCGCAGAAGATACGCGGTATGTCAACGCCCTGTGCGTGCTTAACCTTATACTGCAACTCGCGAACGTCGTCGGGCACGGGGTACATGCGCAGCGCGTTGAGTCCGCGGTCCAGCATGTGTGTCTTTATGCCTACTTCGTTGAAAGGTTTACAGAAGGCACGGACGGCGTCGTTAGGGTTCTCGCCAGCGAGCAGGTTAACCTGTTCGAAGGCTCCACCGTTGGTCTCCACACGGTCGAAAACACCCATGTCGATGATGGCGGGAGCCACACGCTCCAACTGGTCCTTTCGTGGCTGGAACTTTCCGGAGCTCTGCCACATGTCTCTATAAACAAGACTAAACTGAATTCTTTTTTT
Organism: uncultured Prevotella sp.; assembly: GCA_947163985.1. Classification (GTDB taxonomy): domain Bacteria; phylum Bacteroidota; class Bacteroidia; order Bacteroidales; family Bacteroidaceae; genus Prevotella. Next base: position 22,699 of record CAMUVE010000022.1, on the reverse strand, counting down.
CATATTCAATTGCTTTATGTTTTTCTTTATTTTGAGCGCAAAGATAGTGAAAAATGCAAAAATGAGAAAATAATATAGTGAAAAAATGAATTTTTTACTACCTTTGCAAACACAATATTGACTACAATGAAGCTAACGACAACAATTTCCATAGTACTCGCGGCGCTGACGATGGCAGCCTGCGGCAATAACAAGAAGGCAGAAGAGCCTGAGAAAAGCATAGGTTTACAGACCAAGATAGACGGTGACTCCACACTCTACGGACTTGCCTGCGACGGTTGTACCGACTCGGTGCTGGTATTTCTGCCGGGTCAGGGCGGCGACCCCGTGACGTATAATATCATAGAAGCCATGAAGAAGCGCCGTGTGGTAGGTCGTCCGAGTGTCGGCGACTGGGTGTGCATAATAGTTAACGGCAAGGACACTACCAAGGCAGACCTTGTTATAAATCTTGACAAGCTGAAGGGCAGCTGGGCACGTCTTGAGATGCCGACGCTGAAGAAGAAGATGAACACCAGCGACCTCCTTTCCGAGGCAGAAGAGCAACAGCGCGACTCGACCCTCAAGGCTCAGCTTGTCCCACAGGAGATAGGTTTCACGCTGAAGCGCCACTACGTGGCAATGCCAATAGGACTGTGGCGACCCAACGTGGACCCGGAGAGTCCCGTGGTGTTCCCCAAGCCGAAACCCTACACCAAGTGGCACATCTTCAACGGTCATCTGGTGCTTACGGAAGGCTCGTTCGCATTTGCCGACAGTCTGAAGAAAAAAGAAGAGAAGCACGATACCGTTGATATCATACTTCTCCAGACCGACTCGCTGCGAATCCGTTACAACGACGGAACGGAGCGGAGCTATTACCGTAAGCAGAATCAGTAAGCCAGGAAGCGCTGCTCTGCCAGTTTCTCATATTTCGTTCCCTTGCGTCCGTAGTTTGCAAAGGGGTGTATGCTTATGCCGCCGCGCGGTGTGAACAGTCCCGTTACCTCTATATACTTAGGGTCCATAAGGCGTATAAGGTCTTTCATGATGATGTTTACGCAGTCCTCATGGAAGTCGCCGTGGTTGCGGAAGCTGAAGAGATAGAGCTTGAGGCTCTTCGACTCCACCATGCGCTCGTCGGGAATGTACTGAATGACAATCTCGGCGAAGTCAGGCTGTCCCGTGATAGGGCATAGCGACGTGAATTCCGGACAGTTGAACTTCACCCAGTAGTCGTTGCCGGGGTGCTTGTTGGTAAACGTCTCCAGCACTTCGGGGGCGTAGTCGTCCTTGTACTGCGTCTTTGCACCGAGGGCTTTCAGACCTTCGTCCTTCCTTGTCTCTTTATTTTTCATATATCTTGCTGAGTGTTTCTTCCAGTTTCTCGCCACGCAGGTTCGTGGCTACAATCTTTCCGTCAGGACCTATGAGAAGGCTTGCCGGAATGGAGCTTACGCCATAGATGCCGGCAGCGGCGCACTTCCACCCCTTGAGGTCGGAAATCTGGTGCCAGGGCATATTGAGGTCCTTTACCGCCTTCTCCCATGCGCTCTTCTGCTGGTCGAACGATACTCCCACGATGTCGAAGCCCTTGTCGTGGTACTTGTTGTATGCAGCCACCACGTTAGGCATCTCCTCGCGACACGGTCCGCACCACGAAGCCCAGAAGTCAACCATTACGTAGTTGCCCTTGCCTGCCCAGTCGCTAAGTTTTGCAGTCTTGCCGGAGAGGTCGTTCATAGTGAGGTCGATGAACTGTCTGCCAAGCATTATCTTGTCGTACTCAGACTGTGAAAACGCATCGTATTCGCCGTAGAGACGTTCCAATTCCGGTTCCATAGCCTCTGCCTCGGTCTTGCTGCCGTTCTGTACAAGACTTTGGTACTTTGTGTAAAGCTCAGCAAAAACCTTGTATTTCTCTGCCGACTTTTTCTTATAGTCCTCCAACAGTGTCTGGAGGTCCGACTTCGGCTCGGCTGTTTCAGCCGGTTTGTTTTTCTGTGCCTGACATGAAAGCAGGAAGGCACCGAGGAGTGTGCTTAATAAAATCTTTCTCATAATGATATACTATAAATTATAAATAAGGTATCCGATGTAGGCTATGAAGATAGCCGACAGTGCGGCTCCCTCCCAGCGTGACACGGTGTATTTCGTGTAGCAGAAGAACCACAGCAGCAGTATGCTGCCGAGCATTACGGAGTAGTCAACCATTGTTATTCCCTGAACGTCCATAGGCAGTATCAGTCCGGTGACACCGAGAATCATAAGTATGTTAAAGACGTTGGAGCCTATGACGTTGCCTATGGCAATGGCGCTCTTTCCCTTCTTTGCCGCCACGACGCTGGTAGCCAGTTCCGGCAGCGATGTGCCTCCGGCAACGATGGTAAGACCTATTACGGCATCGCTGACGCCGAAGGTGCGTGCTATGTTCGTCGCCCCATCGACAAAGAGGTTCGACCCTCCGACGAGGCACGCCAGTCCTAAGACAACGCAGCAGCAGGCAACCCACGTTTTCATAGCGGGCTGCGCCACCTGTTCGCCTCCGTCAGGAACGGTTTGGGGCTGCGTCTTTGCTCCCTTTACTGTCACCCACATAAATATCAGGAAACCCACGAAGAGCAGGACAGCGTCGAGACGGCTTATCTCGCCGTTGAACCCGAAGACGAGCAGCGCCATAGAAGCCAGTACAGCAAAGGGAATATCCTTTCTTACCGTTCCGCTGCTTATCGTCATAGGCGCAACCATAGCCGTGACACCTACAATAAGCAGGGTGTTAAAGATGTTTGAACCAACAACGTTACCCACGGCGAGGTCGGAAGTGCCTTTTACTGCCGACATCAGACTGACAAAAAACTCAGGCATGGAAGTGCCCATAGCCACTACGGTAAGACCGACGACAATTTCCGTTATCTTCAGTCTGCGTGCTATCTCCGAGGCACCCTCAGTAAGTCTGTCCGCGCCCCACAGAACCAGTACGGCTCCCAGTATTATAAATAAAGCGTCTAACATTTCGGGTGCGAAGATACAAAAAATCCCCGAATGATAAAAACATTCGGGGATTTTCTTTATAAAAAGCCTTTATCCGATCGTTATCTGGCGCTCAACCTTAGGCTCCTCCTCTTTGACGTTCTTGGGAAGTGTTACGGAAAGAACTCCGTCGGCTACCTTAGCGGCGATCTGTTCCTTGTTGACATCGTCAGGAAGTATCAGCGTCTGCTCGTACTTAGAGTAGTTGAACTCGCGACGCAGGTAGTGAGCCTTCTTGTCCTCCTCCTTTGTCTCATGCTTGTGTTCCATCTTTATGACCAAGTCGCCGTCCTGGTTGATGTTGACGTTGAAGTCCTCCTTGGTCATTCCCGGAGCAGCAAGCTCAACGATATAGTCTTTCTCTGATTCTTTTACGTTGATAGCGGGTGCCGTAGCGTTAGCCTTTGGCATATAGTCGGTGTCGAAGAAATCGTTAAACACTGTTGGCAACCATGAATTACGTCTTGTAAATGTAGGATACATCATAATCTTTACCTCCAAATTATATTTTAAAAGTTATACTTATTTGTTTTGTTGTTTTCTTTTTCTCTTTGCCCTTATAGTCACAATACTTGTACCAAAGCGCCCTTTCTGACAGAATGGCGCAACGTGAAAGACAAATTGTCATAAAAATATAAGCTCCATTAGTTGGCTTATAAAAAAATAAATAGTAATTTTGTAGCTCAAAAGAAAACACAGCAGATATGAAACAACTGAAGATTTATGTCTTAACATTAATGGTAGCAGTATTGGCTGCTTCCTGCGGGACAACGCGTACGGTACCTGTAACAGGACGTAAGCAAAACATTATGGTGGATAACAGTCAGATACTGACATTGAGTTATCAGGAGTACTCGAACTACATGAAGACAGCGAAGAAGTCAACCGATGCCGAGAAGACAGCAATGGTGACGAGAGTAGGTCAGCGTCTGGCTTCAGCAGTAGAGACTTACCTGAAGCAGAACGGATATGCTAACGAGATAAAGGATTACAAGTGGGAGTTCAACCTGACACAGGACCAGCAGGCGAACGCCTTCTGTATGCCTGGCGGAAAGATTGTGGTGTATGAAGGAATATTCCCTTACACACAGACGGAGGCAGGACTCGCCATAGTACTGGGTCACGAGATAGCCCACGCAGTAGCTATGCACTCTGCGGAGCAGTACAGCACCCAGCTGAGGCAGCAGTACGGAGCACAGATTCTTGGCGGTGTGCTGACAGCAGCAGGAGCAGGCTCTGCCACTACAGCCATTGCCAGCAACGTATATGGTCTCGGTGCTAAGGCATCGTCGCTGAAGTACTCACGCGACAACGAGAGCGAGGCAGACCACATGGGACTCATCTTCGCAGCTATGGCTGGCTATGACCCTAACGAGGCAGTTACCTTCTGGACGAGGATGGCATCGGGCAATAACGGTAACACCTCTACATTCTGGAGTACTCACCCCAGCGACCAGCAGCGTATTGCCGACATAAAGAGAGCCCTTCCGCAGGCATTACGTTACTATAAACCCGTGCCACAGACGATAGTAATAAAGAGTACGGAGAATACGACACAGACAAAGAGCACTTCAAAAAAGAAGAGTAGCTCGACGAAGAAGAAGTCAACGAAAAAGAAGAAGTAAGCATTGAACCTGCTGAGTGTTGTACTAAGAGCACCACGTCCTTCGTCGATGGCAGTGATGAAGGCAGAATACAGTAAGTGGTGGAGTAGCAGGGGATATATGGCTATAACCCTCTTCGGACACGTCATAACAGGCAGCAGAGAACTTGCCGATGAGCTGAACGGAGAGATGGGACCACTGATGAACCACGAGATGATACACCTGAGGCAGGCGCAATCGGCGGGCAACTCCTGGTGGCACTTCTACTTGCTATACGGATGGTTCTCGCTTGCGGCACTCCGGTACTGCAGGAAGGTTAAGAATTCGGCATACGTGCTTAACCCCTTTGAGATGGAAGCATATAAACATATGTATGATATGGACTACCTCAAGAGGAACAACGGGTTAGCAACAGCGTGGCGAGAATACAGAAAGATGACGTTAAATGAGAGACTAAAGGTCTTGGGAAAGAAATGACCGACGAATATAAAACCATAACGAAGACCGTTGGCGAAGGATACTACACCGAGAAACGCAGTAAGTTCCTTGCCTTTGCCCACCACGTCACAAACGTTGACGAGGTGAAAGAGGTTGTTGCGGAGTACAGAAAGAAGTACTACGATGCGCGCCACGTCTGTTATGCTTATATGCTCGGAGCCGAGAGGACAGAGTTTCGTGCCAACGACGACGGTGAACCCAGTTCTACGGCAGGAAAGCCTATACTCGGACAGATAAACAGCAACGAGTTGACAGACATACTTATTGTCGTAGTGAGATACTACGGCGGAGTGAACCTCGGCACGAGCGGACTTATTGTTGCCTACCGTGAGGCGGCTGCCTACGCCATAGCTCACGCCACCATTGAACAGCGCCAGGTAGAGGAGGAGGTTGTGTATGACTTTCCATACGTCATGATGAACCAAGTGATGAAGGTGGTGAAAGATATGAATCCAAGAATAATTGCCCAGACGTATGACAACACGTGTCAGATACGTCTGGGCATTCGTAAGTCCTTAGCTGAGCAGTTACGCTCGCGATTAGAGAAACTTAGTTTTTAAATTCGGGCTTGCCTTGCATGCGCATATCGTGCTTCTCGCGCATCTTTTCCCTGTTCTCCTTATAGAGTTTGAACTGCTTCTTTGTGAGAATGTCTTTCAGTTCCTTGTCATACTTCTCGCGCAGTTCCTTGCGCTTTGCCATGTCAGGTTTCTTGTTGCCATTCGGCATCTTGTTGAAACGTAGGCTGTCCTTTGAGTGCGGGTGGTGCATACGACCCTTTCCCTTTGCTAATTCAGGATATTTGGCATTGAGTTCACGAACCTTCGTCATTTGCTCCGGGGTAAGGTCAAGTTCGCGAGCCATCTTTGCTACGGGGTCCATGTGCTTGCGAGGCATTTTTTTGACCTGTTTCTTCTCTATAGGAGCTGTTACATTACTTTCTTGTGCCATAGCGCCTGTCATACAGAACATGGCTGCTGCAATAATCATTAACTTCTTCATAACTTTCTTCTTTTTTAGGGTTAATACAATTCTTTGACTGAAAAGAACGGAAGAAGTTTAACGCGTTAAGGTTTTTTCAAGAAACTACTGATTTTTTCATACGGCACGATGAACGACGGCAGACCAGCGGCATAGGCTGCTATCTCGTACTGCTGGTAGGTGAACACCATACCTCGGGGAGTGAGGTAGGGGGCAAACTGCGGACGAGGGATGTTGTTGATGTCGTCAACGCTGATGAGAATATCTTTAAGGTCGGCATCGGTCATTCCCTTGTCGTATTCTCCGAAGTAGTCGTAAAGTCCGTCCTTCAGGATTTTCTGGAATGCCTTTGACGACGTGTTCTTAAAGTTGCTCCAGTCGAGACGACGAGCATCAGACTTATAGAACGTTGTTCCCGTAATGACATAGCCTCCGTGAGCGCCTCCCTGATACTCTTCGTATGTGACGGTATAGGTGACGTAATCCTCCGTTTCCGTCTCTACCTTTACATTATAATTATAATAATAGGTGGGAGTCTCTGCTCCCATGAACTCCAACTGCTCTTCGCGGTTAGGGAGCATGAGTTCCCTACCTTTCTCTACGGCAGCGTTGAGGAGTTTCTTCTTGTCCTTAGCATCCTTGTGTGCGACGTGGAGTTCGTCGGCTATGAAGTTGAGTAGAGTGTCAACAAGTTCGTGGGGACCACCAGTAGGGTAGTCCACACGAATTGATACTTCAAGAGCTGTATCTTTCTTCTCTATTGATATGGAATCGAACGTGAACGGCTCTGACGACAGCGTGTCAACACTTAACGAGTCGGACGCTGTGCCAGAACCACCCTTGCCGCCGTTGCACGAAACAATAGCAGCACATAAAATTATAATTATTAACCAACTGTTCTTCATATTTGACTACGCTCTGACAGTAATCACAACTATTAACTGTTAACTCTTAACTGTTAACTCTTAATATTCGGCTCTTCAAGTCCGATACCCTTCTTCTTGTCAACAACCTTCAGGACAAGTCCGAGGACGAGGGCTGCAACACCAAGACTGGCGAGCATCACCAGTGGTGCTGTATAGTCGAGCTCAGTAGCGCTGACACCTGCAGGGTTAGTCTTGTCGAGCACCTTACCGATGAGCAGTGGGAAGAGCCACAGACCAATATTCTGAATCCAGAAGATCAAAGCGTAAGCTGAGCCGATAACCTTAGCATCGACGAGCTTGGGCACTGAGGGCCACAGTGACGCAGGAACGAGTGAGAACGATGCTCCCAGCACAAGGATTGTTGCATAGGCAATGATGATACCTCCGACGGCACTCTCCTTGAAAAGCGGGAGAATGAAAGCGAAGGTAAGGTGACAGCCGATGAGGAGCAGTGAACCCAGGACGAGCATAGACACCGCCTTGCCGTGGTGGTCAAGGTACGAACCGAGGATTGGTGTTATGAGCACTGCAAGAAGTGGGAATACTGCAAAGATACTCTCTGCTGTCTGACGCATATAGCCCATATAGCAATATGTTACAAGGGCAATGATAGATATTGCGAGTAGCGAATATTTCGCTGCGGCACGTTTCTGGAAGTTCGATGCGAAACCTGCGGCAGCAACGACGAGCATGATGGCATACTGAGCTATTGTTACTGAAGAACTTGCCCAGAAAGAACCCTCGTCGGGTGCTACCAAGGAGAGGTTACACTGAAGCATGTTTACGGCGTACTTCTGGAATGGGAAGATGGCGCTGTAGTAAAGTACGCAAAGCAGGGCAACAATCCAGAAACCGCTGTCGGTGAGTATCTTGCCAATATCAGAAATCTTGAAGGGGTCGTCCTTCTCTTCTGCTTCACCAGTTTGGGCGTCAAGTTCGCGGTCCATGAAGAAGTAAACGATAGTCATTATGAGGGCAATGCACATAAGAACGACACCGAAGGCTACGGAACGGCTGACACTGACTTCGTCGCCAAGACGGGCGAAGAAGGGTGAGAAGATCATACATGTGGCAACACCGAGACGCGCCAATGCCATTTCGGAACCCATAGCGAGAGCCATCTCACGACCCTTGAACCACTTGACGATACCGCGTGAAACGGTGATACCAGCCATTTCGCAGCCGCAGCCGAAAATCATAAAGCCGCAGGCAGCAAACTTAGCCGATGCCGGCATGCCCTGATAGAAAGGACTGACACCTAATTCGTCGAATAAAGGTATGTAGTTAAGGTTGTCGGTGAACCACGCAGCCAGTCCGCTACCAGTGAAACTCTCACTCACGGCGTACCACTTCACGCATGCACCGATGAGCATTACTGCTGCGGAAAGAACGGCGGTGAAGCGTACTCCCATCTTGTCGAGAATGATTCCGGCAAAGATAAGGAAGAATGCGAATACGTTGAGGAATACCTCAGAACCTTGCATAGTACCGAATGCGGTAGAGTCCCATCCGCGGGTTTCCTGCATCAGGTCCTTGATGGGTGAAAGGATGTCCATAAAGATATATGAACAGAACATGGCGAGTGCCAGTAGCAACAGTGCTGTCCAACGCATGGCAGCGCTGTCGCGAAGTGTCTTCTTGATTTCTTGTGTCATTTTTTTTAATATTTCGTTATGACGTTATTTCGTTATTTCGTTATTTCGTTATTTTGAGGTATTATTTCAGCCAGCGGTCCAGCCAGTTGAAGTAAGTGCGCTGCCAGAGGATGCCGTTCTGTGGTTTTAATACCCAGTGGTTCTCGTCGGGGAAGATAAGCAGTTGTGCCTCAATGCCTTTCATGCGCGCAGCATTGAAAGCGGACATTCCCTGTGTGGCATTGATACGGTAGTCCTTCTCTCCGTGGATGCAGAGAATAGGAGTGTCCCACTTGTCTATAAAGCGATGAGGTGAGTTCTCGTAGGTCTTACGTGCATTGTCTGTCTGGTCCTTGTTCCAGTAAGCGTCGTCGTATTCCCAGTTGGAGAACCAATTCTCCTCGGTCTCGGTGTACATAGCTTCGAGGTTGAAAGCACCGTCATGAGCTATGAAACACTTGAAGCGTTTGTCGTGATGACCTGCGAGATAGTACACGCTGAAGCCACCGAACGAAGCACCTACGGCACCTAAACGGTCCTTGTCAACATAAGGAAGAGTATTTGCGGCATCGTCGATAGCTGCGAGATAGTCTTTCATACATTGTCCTGTCCAGTCGCCGGAAATCTCTTCGAGCCACTCCTGACCGAAACCAGGGAGACCGCGACGGTTTGGTGCTACGATGATGTAACCCTGAGAAGCCATGATGAAGAAGTTCCAACGGTAGCTCCAGAACTGGCTTACGGGACTCTGTGGACCGCCTTCGCAGAAGAGCAGGGTGGGGTACTTCTTGTTCTCGTCGAAGTTCGGCGGAAGAATTATCCATGTGAGCATCTGCTTGCCGTCGGACGTTTTTACCCAGCGCTGCTGAACTTTAGGTTTGTCTAACTGTTCAAGGATATGCTTGTTCTCGTGAGTTATCTGTGTCGTCACGGTCTTCTCCGGATGCTTAAAGTTAGGAGTTACCGCATACAGGTCTGCCGGCTCGGTATAGCTGTGACGCTCCATGAGCAGTTGTTTGTCGTTGAGCATCTGTACAGAGCCGAAGTCGTGCCACGTATCGGTGAGCTGTTTTACCTCGCCCTTCCAGTTTACGGCATAGAGATTTTCAGTACCGTGCCATACACCTATATAATATATAACAGCATCCTTCTGGTTGTTGCTCCAGCAGAAGTCGTCAACATTAGAGTCGAAAGACTCTGTAAGGTAGCTCTTCTTGCCACTCTGAAGGTCGTAGCAGCAGAGACGCTGGCGGTCTGCTTCGTAACCGTTGCGCTCCATAGAGAGCCATGCTACGTACTTGCCGTCTGGTGAGAATTTGGGATTCTGGTCGTAGCCGACGTTGTTCTTCAGGTTTTCGGGAGCGTTGACAGCCTGATACTTCATAGTCTTTGTAGCCTCAATTGCCGGCTCTTTGTAGTCGGCAGGTTTACAAAGGTTCTTTGTTGTTCCGTTCTCCGTGTCGTAGAGGAAGATGTCGGAGTCGGTAGAGATGCTGTATTCGCGTCCTGTCTTGGTGCGACATGTGTAGGCGATGAAGCGTGAGTCTGTGCTCCAGTCCAGTTGTTCCATACCTCCGAAGGGTTCCATAGGACATTCAAAGGGCTGACCGTCGAGGATGTCCTTGCCGGTGGTGGCGATGGCTGAGCCATCGCCTACGGAGAAGACGAAGGGGTGTTGGATGGTTTCTACATAGTGATCCCAGTGGCGATACATCAGGTCGGTAACAAGACGTCCGGTAGCCTTTGGCAGGTCCTCGGGGTTCTTCTGTATGATGTCGTTGAAGGGAATACTCTTTAAGATGATTACTTTTTTCTTGTCGGGCGAGAACTTAAAGCCCTCAACATTACCATCGGTATTGCTGAGCTGTTTGCGTTCGCTACCGTCGAGTTTCATTTGCCAAATCTCTCCACCGGTAGTGAAAGCTATTGTTTCATTGTCGAGCCATGTTGGGTCAGTTTCGTTCTTTGCACTCGTGGTAAGCTGGCGTTTGTTCTTGCCGTTAGCGTCGATGACGCATATTACCTGATGGCTCTTGTTAGCCTTAACGCTATAGTAGCCCACCTGATAAACAATATGTTTGCCGTCGGGAGCGGCTGCGTGACCGCCTATACGTCCCATTGCCCACAGGGCTTCAGGAGTCATGCGCCTATTCTCAACCTTGATATTCTGTTTACCTATGTTCACTTCGTTCTGTGCTTTTGTGCTGCCTGTGCATAGTGTGAGCCCCAGGACAACCAATGTTAGTAGTTTATTCATATACCTCTTGCTTTTTATTCTTCCTTACGGGGTCGCATGTCAGTCCGCAACCCAACTTCTTGAAAATCTTACGGTCCACCTCGGAGAGCATTACCGTGGAATGCACCTGACATCCGTACAACTGCGGCAGCTGTTCTAATGCACGACGACAGAGCTCGTCGTCCTTCGACAGTACGCTTAGTGCAACGAGGACTTCGTCGGTATGCAGACGAGGATTCTTGCCGCCGAGATATTCTATCTTCGTTTTCTGGATAGGTTCTATCATTGACTGTGGGATTAGTTTTACTCCGTGGTCAATGCCTGCCAGATGTTTCGTGGCATTAAGAATTAATGCCGCCGAGCATCCTAAGAGTGGAGAACTCTTTGCTGTTATTATGGAGCCGTCAGAAAGTTCCATTGCAGCAGCAGTATGTCCGCTGAGCTCTCTCTTCGCATCGGCAGCGACGGTAACACGTCGGTATGCCGTTGTTATCTTAGCCTGGTTGAAGAGGAGCAGTATCTTGTTAATCTCATTCTCGTTGTCTGCGCCCTCGGCCATCTTGTTTGTTGCATCGTAGTAACGACGTATTATCTCGTCACGACTGGCATTGCAACACACCTCGTCGTCAGAGATGCAGAATCCCACCATGTTTACACCCATATCTGTTGGTGACTTATAGGGATTCTCTCCGTAGATGCCTTCAAAGAGAGCGTTAAGGACGGGGAATATCTCTATGTCGCGGTTGTAGTTTACCGCAATTTTGTCGTATGCCTCAAGATGGAAAGGGTCAATCATGTTAACATCGTTGAGATCGGCAGTAGCAGCCTCGTATGCTATGTTTACAGGATGTTTAAGGGGTAGGTTCCATACGGGGAATGTCTCAAACTTAGCATATCCGGCACGTATGCCGCGCTTGTTCTCGTTGTATAGCTGTGACAGACATACCGCCATCTTTCCGCTTCCAGGACCAGGTGCTGTGATGATGACCAGCTCACGTGATGTCTCCACGTAGTCGTTTTTGCCGAAACCTTCGTCAGAGGCTATCAGTTCCACGTTATGCGGGTAACCGTCGATGAGATAGTGGACATACGACTTAATACCCATACGTTCAAGACGGTGACGGAACTGATCGGCAGCGTGCTGACCATTATAGTGGGTGATAACGACAGAGCCTACCATGAAGTCGCGACTCTGGAACTCGTCACGCAGACGGAGCACGTCCTCGTCATAAGTGATGCCTAAGTCTGCACGTACTTTGTTCTTTTCGATGTCTTCCGCGCTGACGACGATGACAATCTCCATTTGGTCGCGCAGCTGTGCAAACATCCTCAACTTTGAATCAGGTTTAAAACCAGGCAGTACGCGCGATGCATGATGGTCGTCAAACAGTTTTCCACCAAGTTCCAGGTACAACTTACCGTCGAATTTCGCTATTCTTTCTTTAATATGCTCCGACTGTATCTTAAGATACTTCTCGTTATCAAAACCAATCTTCATATCTTTTTCTTTTATCTGCGTCCTTGCTGTCTTTTCATCTCTTCTGCTTGCTTCTGCAGAGCTTCAAGGCGTGCTGCCATACCACTCATCTTCTTCGGGTTGTTCTGGTTCTCCTTGTAATTAGCCTCGAGAATGGCGAGCAGTTTCTCGTCATTGGTGGTCTTACGCAGGGTCCACATTATTGCTGCCGAGAAGAACAGCGAAACGAAATAGTAGAAGTTAAGACCGCTCGAATAGTCGTTGAACATGAAGAAGAACATCACTGGCATGAGGTACATCATCCACTGCATCATCTTCATCTGTTCGGCCTGTTGTCCTACCATCTGGTCGCGTTGTTGACGCATTGTCATATAGCTATAAAGTACGTTGGAAACGCAGAAGAGAATACATGTTAGTGAGAGGTGGTCGCCGATGAGCCAGATGTTAGATGACCACTCTATGATAGGGTCGTATGTTGACAGGTCGTCAATCCACATGAAGCTCTCGCGACGCAGCTGGATAGCATTAGGTACGAAGTTGAACATAGCAATCCAGATAGGCATCTGTATGAGCATAGGCAGACAGCCGCTGAGTGGCGAAACGCCATATTTTGCGTATAGACTCATCATAGCCTGCTGCTTCTGCATCTGATCCTCCGGCTTGTCGTATTTCTTTGTTGCCTCTTCGAGTTTTGGCTTCAGTACACGCATCTTTGCTGACGACATATAGCTCTTCTTTACCATTGGGAAGGTTATTGCCTTAAGGAGCAGAGTGATGAGTATGAGAACGATACCCATGTTAAGTCCTAAGCCTGTCAGCCAATCGAAGACGTACAGTGTAAACCAACGGTTGATAATTCTGAAAAGAGGCCATCCGAGATAAACCAGTCGCTCCATTTCGAGATCTTTGCCGAAGGTTGACTCCTTCTCTACTTTCTGAAGCAGACGGAAGTTGTTAGGACCGAAGTAGAACTCGAACTCCGAAGGTTTCTGTCCTGTAGGGTCGAAGGCTGTCTTCATCTTTGCTGCGTATTCCTTCAGATAACCAGTCTCTTTCTCCTGAGGAATAGAAGTCATCAATGCGTTCTTGGCATATCCATCCTTTGAGATCATTACTGCCGAGAAGAACTGATTCTTAAAAGCTACCCAGTCGAAATCTTCTTCAATAGCCTCGTCCTGATAGGTCTTCGCTTCGTTGAGATAGTCTGTGCCGCCCTCGGTCTCATGCCATGTGAGAGAAGCGTAGCGGTTCTCAAAGGTAAAGCCTTTTTCCTGTTGACGGCAGCGTTCTGTCCACACGATATCCATCTGATTGTATGATGGTGAGAACAGTCCGCTCATGCCGCGTGCCTCGAGTGACATATGTAGCAGGTAGTCTTTACCGAGCAGATATGTCAGTACCAGTTCTTGTCCATTACCCGCAACAGCAGTCATAGTAACGGTACTGTCGGACTGATTTGACGGGGTGAAGTAAAGGTCGCTGGTGATGATGTTGAGGTCTTTTCCTGCAAGGAGGAACTTCAGTTGCTGGTCGTTGGCATCGAAGAGTGTTAGGTCTTTATTGTCCATACGGTCCTCATAACCCTTAATCACTGCCTTCTGAACTGTTCCGCCCTTTGTCGATAACGTCAGCTCTAACTTGTCGTTCTTCAGAATGACGTCCTTCGCCGTCCCCTGTAGTGCTGCGTGGAACGCTGCGGTGGAGTCGGCAAGAGCCGCCATCTCTACAGCTTTCTGTTTCTCCTGTTCTTTTGCTTTCTTCTCTGCTTGTATTTTCTGCTGTACCTGTGCTATGGAATCCTGTTTGCGAACCTCTTCCATCTGTTCCTGTGATGGCTGGTTCCACCATGTGAAGCCGATAAGTACAGCTGCAATGAGTATAAATCCTGTGACTGTGTTTTTGTCCATTTTTGTATGTTATTCTTGTTTGCTCTATTATAATTAAGGTGCAAAGGTATAAAAAAATTAAGAATTGAGAATTGAGAATAGAGAATTATGATTACATTTAAATCCTTTTTAACTTCTTTAACTTCCATAATTCCGTAAAAACATTTATTTTTGCACCATGAAACTTAGACAATTTGTAACGGTTTTTATTGTTTTGGCATCTTTTTTACATGTTGATGCACAGGTAAAAAGAGCTGAAGGGGACATAATAAAGAGCTATCAGGACTCGCTGAAGATTCTTCGCGCTCGTATTGACTCTATGGAGAGTGTGAATCGCAGTTATGAGCTTGATAATTTCATGCGTTTCCGACTGTTTACCCCCGCTACTTTCTACCATTCCGTCGCTAATGGAAAATTGTCTTTTTCGGGAAACGATACAGATATTGTTAATCAGGAGGTTGACAATTCTCTTATGAATATATATCTTGCGAATCCGCAATTAGTAAGGATTAGCGAGAACCGTCTCATTGAGTCGCGAAAGGTACGTGACGTTAGCGAGACACTACACAATAACGAGAAACTTGTTGAAAAGGTCCTGCCTATGCCAAAGGTGGATATCATAGAAGCACCAGTAGAGGTGGTGGTTACGAAGCCGAACTTCTGGACTTTCAATGGCGACTACAGTCTTCAGATGACTCAGTTCTACGTTTCAGGAAACTGGTACAAGGGCGGTGAGAGCAACTATTCCGTTCTCGGTGCTGTAACTATGGAGGCAAACTATAACAATAAGCAGAAAGTTAAATGGGAAAATAAGCTGGAGATGAAACTTGGACTCATGACGAGTGAGAGTGATACTATTCATAAATTAAAGAGTACAGAAGACCTCCTTCGTCTTACAAGTAGTTTGGAGTTCCGGGCTCATAAAAGGTGGTACTATACCTTGCAGTTACTTGCTTACACCCAGTTCTATCCGGGTTATAAGAGTAATGACCGCGAGACTTATAGCGATTTCCTGTCACCGTTTAACCTTACTCTATCGTTAGGTATGACGTATAATGTAGAAGCTTTTAACAAACGTCTGAAGGGCTCCGTACAGTTGGCGCCTCTTGCTTACAGCATGCGCTATTCTGCCCGTCGTAATGTGGCTATTCGACAAAGTATAGGAGAGAACCATCATTCAATGGACGAGGTTGGTATGCAGACCCTTACGGACCTGACGTGGAAGTTCACAGACGATATAAGCTGGAAAACCCGTCTTTACGGATTTACCAGCTATAGCAGGGCTCTTGTAGAATGGGAGAATACCATCAATTTGCGCATAAGTCGTTTCTTATCAACGAATATCTTTGTTTATCCGCGTTTCGACGACTCTGTAGCGCGTGATAACGACTATAACTATTTCCAGCTAAAAGAGTATTTCTCCTTAGGAATAAGTTATTCTTTCTAAGCAGACTATTCTTGTATGTCGCCTTCGATGTACAGTCTTATCTTAGCTGTCTTGGCGTTGCTTAGAACCGTTATCGTCTTCTTGAAATGAGTGGGCTGCTGATATTCGGCATTGAACTTAATATCTATTGTGCCTGTCTCACCCGGAGCAATAGGACTCTTTGTGAAGTTAGGTACAGTACATCCGCAGCTTGGCATCGCCTCGTTGATGATAAGTGGCTGATTGCCGGTATTGGTGAATGTGAAAGTGCACTTCTGTACAGGTGTCTTCTTTGATATCGTACCGAAATTGTGCGTTGTCTCGTTGAATTTGATTTCTGCCTGAGCCATAGCCATTGTGGTCATGCCGACAATCATCAGTAATAAAATTCCAAGTCTTTTCATAATAGTATATGTTTTTATAATTTCTCAATAATAACTTCTGTCTCAATCTCTTTCTTCCATGCCTTTAGAAACTTAAACCAGTCTTCAGCAGAGTGAACTCCGAAGTCTTCGTTATCGCTGGCAAAGATATATTTATAGTGTAGCTCGTCGTTGTCGGTACCTACGACGTAGGTGTAATTAACCTTGTCGGCAGGCATCTCCTTGCGGATGTATTTCTTAGGGATAATGATGCCCAGTCCTACTGTCTCAATCTTATGTCCGGCAGTATCTTTTACGCCTACAGGCCAGTCAGATCCCCAGCATCCGCGTAGTCCTTCGTTGTCGGAGAACTCCTTAGAGCCCTTGACGTTGATTATACCAGTTGCGAATTCGTAGTCTTTTGCAGTATGATTAAAGAATATATCCACGTCAACATCGCGATGACCTCCATATATGGTGTATCTTGTAGTCATCGTGACAGGTTTTGCTGATGGAGTGGGGCGCCAGTTCTCGTCAACTAATTCTATTATACTACGGACAGGTCCTTGTGCGATAACCCTTTGTGTCCTGCTGTCAACATCTTCAAGCATCAGTTGATTTGTGCCGTCCCATCCGCGTAGAGCACCTACTCCGTAGGAGCTCCCTACCCAAAGTACGTCATCACCATAACCTGCTGCTTTCTGGTCAGCATCGGTGTAGAACTGTGTGTCTTTTATCTCCAGTTGCTTGTGAAACTTACCGTATGCATCAACAGTCTGTCTGTGGTCGAAATATATACGGAATGCAACCAGCTCGCTCTCGAAAGCAATGCCGTGATGATGTACGCTTTGGTATGGATCTACGCCACGATCTACGGTCATCTCCTTCAAATAGATGTTGTGCTTATTCTTTATTTTTACCTTAGGATTTCTAAGAAGCAGCTCGCTATAGGTACGTGGGGCGTATTCTCTTGGCTTGCCGTCATCATAAAGTGTGACGGTAAACAGTTTTTTCTCGTGTTTTTTGAGGTCTGTCAGGAAACATAACTCGTCGTATATGCCGTCGCGGTCAATGTCGTCCAGCTGACAAGGCACTTCCGCACCGTTTATTGTCACCATTGCCGACTTAACCTTTGAGGTTTCTGTGGCGTATTCTTTTAGTTTGAGAACCACAGGAACATCAGCCTTTGCGAGTGCTGCAGTGTTTTTTATGCTGACACTAAATGTTTCTTCAGCCATAGTGGTTGCAAAGAAACAAGACAGTATTATTGTTATGTACTTTCTCATTTTTTAACGTTTTTCACTTTGACTGCAAAAGTACAATAATGGTTTAATTGATTTATGTTCGTATCACATTTATTAAATCTTTTTTGCTTAAAATTTGCATAATAAAATATTTTTTAGTACTTTTGCCCCAAAATTTAATTAAAATTGAGTTAAGTGAGAACCGCTATTGTAACGCTATTCATAGTGACACTTCTTTCCGCTTGTCAGTTTAAACTGCCGGTTTCTGGACAGGAGGAAGCAAGTTCTACCTATCAGGTGGAACGCTATGACCGTTTGCAAAGTATGTACCTCACGACGGGTGATTTTACGGCACTTCAGCAGATGGAAACGGAGTATCCTATGGAAACCCGTACTCTGATAGAGAAAGTTCTCAAGATAGGAAGTGTTGACGACCCTAATATAAATAAGAAGTTCCTTGCTTACTACCAGGATTCGACGTTGCAGACCGTAATTAGTGATGCCGAAGTGGCCTATGCAAATATGGATGATATTAACTCTCAGTTGACGAAGTCATTTAATAAACTGAAGGGCGAGATTCCTGATTTGGAGTTGCCGAGAGTTTATGCTCAGATTGGATCCTTCGACCAGAGTATTGTGGTGGCAGACGAAAGTGTAGGTATTTCGCTTGACAAGTATATGGGTGCCGACTATAGCATTTATAAGCGTTATTATACTCCACAGCAACGTAGGCAAATGACACGTGAATATATTGTTCCCGACTGTCTTTGTTTCTATCTTTTGGGACTTTATCCGATGAAAGATTTTGAGACTCAATCACAGCGCAATCGTGACCTTCATATGGGGCGCGTTATGTGGGTTTGTAATCAACTTCTGGAGAATAAATTCTTTAAGTCGTCGTTCGTTGACGAGGCTGAAAAGTTCGTTCGTAAGAATAATGTTAAAATGAAAGACCTACTTTCTGCCCCTGTCTAATGTCGTGTTTTTTCAAATAGTTGTTGAGCAGGTTAGTAAACTCGTAATTCTTTAATCCCCATTGCGGAGCAACAAGTAATTCAGAAGGGCTTTGAGATACAAACCGCTCTAAAACCAAATCTTCGCGTAAATATTGTATGTATCTGGCAATAAGTTCAATATAGTCCTGTGCACTATATGTTTTTATTGTGTTATTATGATACTCTTTTTCAAGTTTTGTTCCGCGAATCACCTGCATCTGATGTATCTTCAAGGTGGTTAGAGGTAGACCGGATATGACAGGCGCTTGTTTAATAATTTCATCGTCAGTCTCACCTGGTAATCCGAGTATTATGTGACCTCCTGTCTTTATTCCTCTCCCGGCAGTTTCTATGATAGCCCTACGTGAACATTCGAAATCATGTCCTCTGTTTATTCTTCGTAAAGTATCGTCATTTGTACTCTCAATACCATACTCCACCATCACGAAAATCTGCTTGTTTAGTTCCTCCAAATAGTCCAGTATCTCCTTGTTTATACAGTCTGGGCGAGTACCGATAACTATTCCTACGACGTCTTTTACCCTTAGAGCTTCCTCGTACCTTGCCTTTAACACGTTTAGTGGAGCATATGTGTTGCTATACGCCTGGAAGTAGGCAAGATATTTCATGTCAGGATATTTGCGTGCGAAGAAAGACTTGCCGTCCTCCATCTGTTCCGTAATGCTCTTTTCGCGGATACAGTATGAAGGATTGAATGTCCTGTTATCGCAGAAAATACAGCCTCCATAGCCATTCGTTCCGTCCCTGTTAGGGCAACTGAAGCCTGCGTCGATGGCTATCTTCTGTACTCTAAAGGGAAATATCCCTCTTATCCAATGTCCGTAGTCGTTATAATACATATTTATATATTAGCATGCAAAGGTAATAAGTTTTGTTTAAATCTACAAGTATTATATATTGTAAATGGTCAGTAAACTTCATAATAATTAAATAAACGCCCCAAAAACAGTTAATTATAGCAAAATTAACCAAATTAATTAACTAAAAACATTGTGATTACCTTACATAGTTAATACCTTTGCATTGTCATGAAGAAAAGAACGATTATAATAATTGCTGTAGTGATGGGACTTTCGTTCCTTGCCCTGCTTTCGCTTCAGTTGAGCTATATCGAAGAGATGGTTCGAATGAAGAAGGAACAGTTTGACGAATCTGTTACTAAGGCGATGTACCAGGCATCACGAAATCTTGAGCTCAACGAGACCCTGCGTTATCTTGAGAAAGAGACAGGTGCCGATGGTGATGTTTATTCTTCGTTCGAGTTGAAGACTATCAACTCCAAGCCGTCGCAGATGCCAAAGGCGATGATCCTCCGTAATGACAAGAATTCGATAACCGAGACAACAAAGTCTATGCGGGAGATTGTGAAGAACCGCTATGTGTATCAGAAAGCGCTTCTTGATGAGGTTATTTATAGCATACTATATACCGCCAGCGACAAGCCGTTGCGTGAGCGAATAAATTTCAAGATGCTCGATCAGGACATCAAGGCAGAGTTGATGAATAATGGTGTAAATATCCCTTACCACTTTACCGTATGTACCCAGGATGGTCGTGAAGTGTACCGTTGTCCCGACTATAGCGACAAGGGTGAGGAATACACCTATACTCAGTTGCTTTTCCGCAACGATCCACAGAACAGGATGGGTCTGGTGAAAATACATTTCCCAGAGATGAACAGTTACATCTTCTCATCTGTAAGGTTTATGATTCCTTCCGTCGTCTTTACCTTTGTGTTGATAGTAACGTTTATCATTACTTTGGTGCTGATTTTCCGCCAGAAACGTTACTCAGAGATGAAAAATGACTTCATAAACAACATGACTCATGAACTGAAGACACCTATAAGCAGTATCTCTTTAGCTGCTCAGATGCTTAATGACGAGAGCGTTACGAAGAGTCCTTCGATGATGAAACATCTTGGTGGCGTAATCAATGATGAAACAAAACGTTTACGTTTCCTCGTGGAGAAAGTGTTGCAGATGTCTATGTTCGACCGTAAGAAGGCAGTATTCAAGAGGAAGGAACTGGACCTCAACGAACTCCTTGAGAATGTGGCATCAACATTCACGCTGCGTGTGGAACATACTGGCGGACATATATATACTGATATAGAGGCAGTAGATTCAACAATTTATGTCGATGAGATTCACTTCCAGAATGCTATATCAAATCTTATGGATAACGCTGTGAAGTATCGTAAGGCAGACCAACCTCTTAACCTGTATATCAAGACGTGGAATACAGACGAGCATGTGTGCTTCTCTATTCGTGATACAGGTCTTGGAATACGCCGTGAGAACATAAAGAAGATATTCGACAAGTTCTATCGTGTTCATACCGGCAATGTGCACGACGTAAAAGGTTTTGGATTAGGCCTTGCCTACGTTAAGAAGATTGTTAATTTACATGATGGTGATATACGTTGCGAGAGCGAATTAGGAAAAGGCACCCGTTTCGTCGTTTCACTACCAATAATAACTGCGAATAAATAAAAAAGATTATAAACTAAAAACTTTAAGATTATGGAAGAGAAAATGAAGATTTTGCTTTGCGAGGACGATGAGAACCTCGGTATGCTTTTGCGTGAATATCTGCAGGCAAAGGATTACGATGCAGAGTTGTGTGTTGACGGAGAGGCTGGCTACAAAGCATTCCTGAAGACTAAGTTTGACATTTGTGTGCTCGATGTCATGATGCCTAAGAAGGACGGTTTCACCCTTGCACAGGAAATACGTCAGGCAAATGCAGACATGCCTATAATCTTCCTAACGGCGAAGAATCTCAAGGAGGATATTCTTGAAGGTTTCAAACTTGGTGCTGACGACTACATCACAAAGCCTTTTTCTATGGAAGAACTGGTGATGCGTATAGAGGCTATTCTGCGTCGTGTTCGTGGAAAGAAGAATAAGGAGAGCTCAGTATATCATATTGGTAAGTTCACCTTTGACACACAAAAGCAGCTCCTTTCTATCGGCGATCAGCAGAAGAAGCTTACAACAAAAGAGAACGAGCTCCTTGCTCTTTTGTGTTCACATGCAAATGAAATCCTGCAGCGTGACTTCGCTTTGAAGACTATATGGATTGATGACAACTACTTCAATGCACGCTCAATGGATGTTTATATCACTAAGTTGCGCAAGCACCTTAAGGAAGATAGTCAGATAGAAATCATAAACATTCATGGAAAGGGTTATAAACTGATAACCCCAGAGCAGGACTAAAAGAACAGTGTAATAAGAACAACGACCGCTATAGATTATCAGTCTGTAGCGGTCGTTTTGTTTATTCGTGGTGGTAAGGTTCTCCTTTTATTATAGTACAAGCTCTATATAGCTGTTCCGTAAATATTGTTCTTACCAACTGGTGCGAGAACGTCATCATTGAAAGCGATATCTTTCCATTAGCTCTGTCGTATATGGTAGAGGAGAATCCGTACGGTCCTCCGATTACGAATACCAGACGACGTGCTGTCAGTTGCTGCTTTTCAATCCATTTCGCAAATTCAAGACTTCTGTACTGTTTTCCTCTTTCATCGAGCAGTATTACCGTATCCTGTGCCGTAAGTTGTTTCATTATCAGTTCGCCCTCGCGTACTTTCTGTTGCTCTTCCGAAAGACTCTTTGTATTCTTTAGTTCCGGGATGACGATAATCTCGAAAGGCATATAGTGCGTTATGCGCTCAGCATAGTCACTGATGATAGCTTGCAGATGGATGTCATTAGTCTTTCCGACGAGTATTAGTGCTGTTTTCACTATTTCTTACGTTTAGGATTACGAGGAAACCATCCTCTCTCAACACGCTTCTTCTGCTCGAAGAGTTCTCCGATGCCCCACAGGAACGATGCTCCTGTGACGCCCAGTATTGAGGATGTTATAACGTTCTCAATGAGGAAAGCTAATCCTATGCAAATTATTCCGATGATGAGATATACCCACCAGTAGCGGGTGCCGGTGTAGTATTCCGTCTTTATCACCAGCGGGTGGCACAATCCAATGACGAGGAAAGTGCATACTGCTATTATAATACCTGTAAAATGTAGTTCCATAATCGGATGCAAAGATAGTGATAAATATTTAAAAAATAAAAAAAAACATCATTCTTTTGGCGGTTATCTCAAATTGTATTATTTTTGTATGCAAAATGAAAAACAATTAACCTAAACCTAAAATAAATAAGTTAACTTATGGAAAATAATGCAGCTTTAATCGCTCAATGCGAAGCACGTGCGAAAGAGTGGCTAAGTCCAGCTTTCGACGAAGAGACGAGGAAAGCCGTACAGGCTATGCTCGACAATAGTGACAAGACAGAACTTATTGACGCTTTCTATCGTGACCTTGAGTTCGGTACAGGTGGTCTTCGTGGCATCATGGGTGCCGGCACAAACCGCATGAACAAG
>CAMUVE010000021.1:0-26785 GCA_947163985.1 uncultured Prevotella sp. | reverse complement strand
CCATCAACGTCAACGACCCGCGACAGCTACACCTGAGGGTGACCTTCGAGCGACTGAAGTTCCTTGAGAGCATAGCCCGAAAACCGTCGCAGCGAGGCTTCCTTGAGGGATGGAAAAACAGAGTGGCGTGGATGACGTATGAGTAAACAGCCTCCCCAACCCCTCCAAAGGGAGGGGCTTACTAAACGGCAAGTAGGAAGTATAAAGTAATAAGGAAGAAAGCGGAGCTTTAGGGCTCCGCTTATTTTTTGAGGTGCGAGGTTTTTTTAATTATTTTTTGCGGATTACCACATTATTATTATTTTTGCACCTATGAAACAGATAAACTGGGGATTTATAGGATGTGGCGAGGTGACGGAGATAAAGTCGGGACCCGCCTTCAACGAGGTGCCTGGCTCACGCATCGTTGCCGTTATGAGCCGTCGTGAGGAACATGCGCGTTCGTACGCAGAGCGCCACCATATACCAAAGTGGTACACTGACCCGCAGAAACTCATCAACGACCCCGACGTGAACGCCGTCTATGTGGCTACGCCGCCGTCGTCGCACGCCACCTTCGCCATTATGGCTATGCACGCCGGCAAGCCCGTATATGTGGAGAAGCCCTTGGCTTCGACCTACGACGACTGCGCACGTATAAACTACGTCAGTCAGCATACGGGTGTGCCATGCTTTGTGGCTTACTACAGGCGCTATCTGCCTTACTTCCAGAAGGTAAAGGACATCATACACAGCGGACAGTTAGGCACCATCGTTGATGTCCAGGTGCACTTCTCGGTACCGCCCCGCGAGTGCGACTATTCCGCCCCCGAGGGACTGCCCTGGCGCCTGCAGCCCGAGATAGCCGGCGGAGGCTATTTCTACGACCTTGCGCCCCACCAGTTAGACGTGCTTCAGGAAATCTTCGGAGTGATAACGAAGGCGGAGGGTATCGCCGCCAACCGCGCCGGACTGTACAAGGCGGAGGACAGCGTGAGCGCCTGCTTCCAGTTTGAGAACGGACTGACGGGCAGCGGCTCGTGGTGCTTCGTAGGTCACCAGTCGGCACAGAAAGACCGCATAGAGGTGGTCGGACAGAGGGGCATGTTGGCGTTCTCGGTCTTCGACTACGCCCCGATAGAACTCATAACCAGCGACGGCACTACAAAAATTGACGTGCCCAATCCGCCGTACGTGCAACTGCCTATAATACGCTCCGTGATAGAAGACCTTCAGGGACTCTCTGTGTGTGGTGCAACAAGTGTCAGCGCCACACCCGTAAACTGGGTACTCGACAAAATCCTTGGTAAGTTCTAACGAAAAAGAAAGGAGGATGTCGATGAGGTTGCTGATGATTACGCTGCTGGCAATAATGCTCTGTTGTCCAGACGCTTGTGCACAGGAAAAGAAGGGTTTCTTTAAGCGTGTAGGCGATTGGTTTGCCAAGTTCAACGAGATAGACACCACGTACATAGAGCCCCAGCACTACAACTTCGCGACGATGATACAGAACACCAACGTCTATCGTATAACAACCATAAAGACCAAGAACGACTACTCCATAACACTGTCGCCCGACGTGATGGTTAAGGTAGGTCCATACTTCGGGTGGCGATGGGTCTTCTTAGGATACACCGTTGACATAAAGAACTTGTTCAAGAGCACCGAGGGAACATATCTGGACCTGAGTCTGTACAGCAACCTGTTCAACATAGACCTTTACTACATAGACCACGGACGCGGGTTCAAGATAAGGCGCAACCACATACATCCCACCCACGACACCAGCGGGCTGAACGGCAAGACCTTCGACGGACTGTCGATAAAGGCAAAGGGCTTCAACCTGTTCTATATTATCAACCACCACCATTTCTCGTACCCCGCTGCCTTCAGCCAGAGTACCGTGCAGCGCCGCAGCTGCGGTTCGCCGCTGGTAGGCATAGGCTACTCGTACCACACTATGGATATCGACATAAATAAACTGATACCCATGTATGTGGCTTACGTCCCCGAGGCGCATGGCATTGACGATATGGCGCTGGTAAACGAGTTGACATCGGCACGAAACATAGCATACTCGTCGTACAACCTGAACGGAGGTTACGCCTATAACTGGGTGTTTGCCAGAAACTGGCTGCTGTCGGTAAGCGCAACGGCAGGACTGGCATACAAGATAACCGACGGAGAGCTGAAGGAACGCCACAACAGGGTGTTCAAGGACTTTGAGTTTGACAATATTAACATAGACTTCAACGGCAGGTTCGGAATAGTATGGAACAACACCCGGTGGTTCGCGGGCATGAACGTCGTTGCACATAACTATAACTACCGCTCGGACGTCTTTTCATCGTATAATACTTATGGGACATTTAATTTCTATGCAGGCTTTAACTTCTGGTAAACTGCCGGCGTTTCTCAGGACTACAATAGCTGTTGCTATGCTGACGGCTGCATCGGCAGTATTCGGACAGGTGACATATACGCGACAGGACTCACTCGGCGTTGTAAAGATACTGCGAAGCGGTGGTGGTGCCACGCTGGACATAGCCCGGCGGTTCTTAGGCGTGCCGTACGTGGGACACACCCTCGAGGTGAACCCCGAGGAGCAGTTGGTGGTGAACCTCCACGAGCTGGACTGTACCACATTCGTGGAAACGGTGCTGGCACTGAAACGCTGCATAGACAGGGGCGAGAAGACCTTTGCCGCCTACTGCAGGGAACTGCAGAAGATAAGATACGAGGGTGGGGCAGCACCCGACTACAGACGGAGACTACACTACTTCACACTGTGGATGGACGACAACGAGGCGATGGGTGTGGTGAAGCACGTGAGTACGCCGAACCCGCCATATACCGCCGTACAGAAGGTCAACGTGGACTACATGACGACCCACGTGAACAGCTATAAGATGCTGAAGGCACACCCCGCGTGGAAGCCCGCGATAAGAGAGTTAGAGCAGAAGATAAACGGAAAGAAATACCGCTATATCCCCAAGTCGCAGATAAAGAACACCAAGTTGCTGCGACAATGTGTGCACGACGGCGACATAATAAGCATACTGACAAACATAAAGGGACTCGACACGCAGCACATAGGATTTGCCGTGTGGCACAAAGACGGTCTGCACCTGCTCAACGCGTCGAGTATTCACAAGAAAGTGGTGGAGGAGCCGATGACGCTGCGACAGTACCTCGGCAAGCACAAAACGATGACGGGAATAAGGGTTTGCAGACCATAAAATGTAACAAATACGAGCAAAAAAGTAAACAAAGTAAAGAAAAATTTGGAAGATAAAAATATTTTGCATACCTTTGTCGCCGATATTTAATAAAATTGTAAATTTAAAACTAAAACGAAAGCCTATCGGAACATTATTACTCTTATAACCAAAAAGACGTAAAAATGGATAAATTGCAGGGAATGACCGACGAAGAGTTGGCATTATCTTATGTAAACGGCAATAACAAGGCTTTCGATTTGTTACTCTCGCGTACACAGTCGAAACTATTCTCGTACATCCTTTTCGTGGTTCGTGACCGCGACAGGGCTGACGACGTGTTCCAGGAAACATTTGTTAAGGCTATAGCAAAGCTCCATGAAGGAAGATACACCACATCGGGAAAGTTCCTGGCGTGGCTGATGCGCATAGCCCATAATGTTATTATGGACAACTATCGCGAGAACCGCTCAAAGGGTACCGTTGACGTTGCTGGCGACAACGACCTGTCGAACATCTCCTCGGAAAGTCTTTTGGACTCGAACATAGAGAGTGAGTATGTGAACACCCAGGTGTTGAGCGACGTGAAGAAGATGATGAATATGCTGCCCACAGCACAGCGTGAGGTAGTGTTCATGCGTTACTACCAGAACATGGCTTTCAAGGAGATAGCCGAGGTGACGGGAGTAAGCATAAATACCTCCTTAGGTCGTATGCGCTACGCACTTCTTAACATGCGCAGGATGGCACGCGACAATAAGCTTTCGCTTGAGATGATGGACTAAAGAGCTGTGTTCTTCAGCGACTTGATGACCTCTGTGGGGTTCTCGGCTCCGAAGATATAGCTGCCACTTACCAATACGTCGGCACCAGCCTTAACAAGGCGCGGTGCCGTCTCGTTTTGTACGCCGCCGTCAACTTCGATGAGCGCATTGCTGCCGCTACGGGCTATGAGCTCACGAAGTTCGTGGACCTTCTTTATGGTGTTGGCAATAAACTTCTGACCGCCGAAGCCCGGGTTAACACTCATCAGCAGAACTAACTCTACGTCGCCAATGATGTCTTCGAGGGCGCTGACTGGGGTGGAAGGGTTCAGCGTTACGCCAGCCTTCATGCCTGCCTGGTGAATTTCCTGAATGGTACGGTGCAGATGGGTGCACGCCTCGAGATGCACATTCATAAGCATAGCGCCAAGACGTGCTGTACGTTCTATGTACTGTTCGGGATGAACAATCATAAAGTGTACGTCGAGAGGTTTCTTACAAACCTTTGCTACCGCCTCCATAACGGGGAATCCGAACGAGATGTTAGGAACGAAGACGCCGTCCATGATATCAAGATGAAGCCAGTCGGCATCGCTGTTGTTGATCATCTCGATATCCCTCTCTAAGTGCAGGAAGTCTGCCGACAACAATGACGGAGATACTAATATGCTCATAAACTGTTTCGTAATGAATTTAGTTTAACAATAGCTCTGCTTCCTCGCCGCCTGACTTATAAGCCTGATAGGAATAAGCAATTTGACGGATGGTGTTGAGAACTTGCTCAGAGGGTCGTAATTCTTCAGGTGTAAAATATGTCATAGGCAAAAATGGATTAAATTACACTTGTATAACGAAATAAATATACGTTTTATTATATCGGATTGCATATTTTCCAAAAATATTTGTACTTTTGCAGTCAGTATGAAATATATCTATAACGACAAACAACGAGAATTCACCGAATACAAGGTGCAGGAGGAGTCGCAGCTGCTGGCTTTCCTCATGCAGCACGTCGAGAAGAGTCGTACTAAGGTGAAGGCTACTCTGCAGGGTCGCGGCATCATGGTTGACAGGAAGGTCGTCACGCAGTTTGACTTCCCTCTGAAGCCCGGTATGGTTGTTGCCGTCAGCAAGACGAAGCGCAACAACGACACGCTGAAAAGTCGTTATCTGAAGATAGTCTATGAGGACCGCTGGCTGGTGGTAGTAGAGAAGAAGCCCGGCATACTGTCGATGGCGGCGGGACACTCGTCGCTCAACGTGAAGACGCTGCTCGACGACTATTTCAGGAAGTCGAGACAACAGTGTACGGCACACGTGGTGCACAGGCTGGACCGCGACACCAGCGGGCTGATGATATATGCCAAAGATATGGATACGGAGCAGCGGCTGGAACACTCGTGGCACGACATAGTATATGACCGTCGCTACGTAGCTCTGCTGTCGGGCGAGATGGAGCAGCAGAGCGGTACCATAGCCAACTGGTTGCGCGACAACAAGGCTTACGTTACCTACAGCAGTCCTGTGGACAACGGCGGGAAGTATGCCGTAACCCACTTCCGCACTATGGCGGTGAGGAACGGCTATTCGTTAGTGGAGTTCAGGTTGGAGACGGGCAGGAAGAACCAGATACGTGTTCACTCTGCCGATATGGGGCACCCCGTATGTGGCGACGTGAAGTACGGTAATGGTGACAATCCCTTAGGGCGACTGTGTCTTCATGCTTACGTGTTGTGTTTCACACATCCCGTAACGGGAGAGAAAATGGAGTTCTCTACGAAGGTGCCGTTTGGAGTGTAGAGCCTCCCCCGACCCCTCCAAAGGGAGGGGAGCTCGTAAATCGTAAATAGTAAATAAAAAAAGATGTCTCAATTCTATTATTATATTTTCCTTATAGTTGCTGTGGTAGTGGCGTTCCTGATAGTGAAGAAGATAGCGGGATGCTTTCTGAAGAGTATCCTGTTGTTCGTCATTGCGGCAGCGCTTGTGGCTATCTATTTCCTATATTTCGCCAAGTAGTTACTTGCTGGCGCTTTCTTCTTCGTATATGGTGTTGAAGATTTTTCGTAGCTCCTTCTCGTTATGAATGAGGTTACGTATCTTGCGCAGGTTCTCCTCGTTTGGTGAGCCCTGCATCCACAGGCGGATATATCCGTGTTCCGAGTATTTGTTGTGCATGTGTTCCACGAATCTCTCCCACTGTTCTTCGTCGCTCTTCTCGGGGTAGTTGGAGAGTCCGTACTGTATGGTGCGACGGAACACCGTATCGGGGTCGAGGTCGCGGTCAGCCTCAGCAACGATTTTTCCGTAGATGCTTCGTGGGGCGTGACTTGCTGAAGCGCGATGGTCCTCAACGGCTTCCTTCATAATCTTCAGCTGGTCGGCAGAGAACCACTTCTTCAAACGAGCATCGGTGACAAGAATCTTTCCGCTGGTGATGTGATGAATGGCACGCGGACCGCTAAGTCCGAGGTCGTGATATGCCGCGATGATGTACGCCATATTGAGGTCGGCGCCAGCCTTCCTGGCGATAGCTATGCTACGACGTATCACTCCCGTCACGTGACTCATGTTGTGAGCCTTGTCGAAGGCGGAGTACTGCGGGAGAATCTCGCGCTCCACAAATTCCATAAGGTCAAGACTAACGTTATTTTCCATTCAATTCGTTTGAAAATTATTTGCAAATGTACGATATTATGTTTACTTTTGCAAGGATTTTTTGAAAGATTAAATAAATAGTATATATGAGAAGTAGAGTAACAGAGTGGTTTGAGACCAAGATAAGCTACGAGAAGACTATGGAAGACGGTATGCCTAAAAGGGTTAAGGAATTATATGTCGTTGACGCGCTGAGTT
This sequence comes from uncultured Prevotella sp., assembly GCA_947163985.1. Lineage (GTDB taxonomy): Bacteria > Bacteroidota > Bacteroidia > Bacteroidales > Bacteroidaceae > Prevotella. The sequence goes on along the minus strand of CAMUVE010000021.1, from coordinate 19,968 downwards.
TTACCGAGGCAGAGAAACGTATATGCGAGGAGATGTCGTCGTACATCAGCGGAGCCTTTGAAGTAGTTGACATCAGGAAGGCGACGTACAAGGAGATATTCTTCAGTGAGGACGCAAGTGCTGACCGCTGGTATAAGGCGAAACTGCAGTTTATAACCATAGACGAGAAGACAGAGAAGGAGAAACGTTCCAACGTCTTTTACCTTGTGCATGCAGCCAATTTCCAGCAGGCGGCATCGAACATCAACGAGGTGATGGGCGGAACAATGATAGACTACGTCATAGCAAGTATTGCAGAGACAGCCGTTATGGACGTCTTCGAGGCTAACGCACCAGTAAAGGACAGCAAACCAGAATACGAAGAGTAAGATGTACGACGTAAAAAAGAATCTACACGAAGTGCTCGACGACCTGCCGCAGGGCGTAAGACTTGTGGCGGTGAGTAAGTTCCACCCCTCGGAGTATATCCTTGCGGCATACGAGGAGGGACAGCGAATTTTCGGCGAGAGTCATGAGCAGGAGCTGCGAAGGAAAGTAGAGGAGCTCCCGAAGGACATAGAGTGGCACTTCATAGGACATCTGCAGACAAATAAGGTGAAGTACATAGCACCTTATATATCTATGGTGGAGGCGGTAGATTCCATGAAACTGCTCAAAGAGATAAACAGACAGGCGCAGCGTAACAACAGGACGATAAAAGTATTGTTGGAGTTGCACATTGCCGAGGAGGAGACGAAGTACGGACTGACACTCGACGGATGCAGGGAACTGTTGGAGGCGGGAGAATGGAAAGACATGAAGAATGTCAGCATCTGCGGGCTTATGATGATGGCGTCAAATACCGACGACGCGGAACAGATACGGCGGGAGATGATGACGGCGTCGGACTTCTTCGACGAGGTGAAGCGCGACTATTTCCCCGACGACGACAGTTTCTGTGAACGCAGTTGGGGAATGAGTCACGACTATAGGATAGCCTGCGAGTGTCGCAGCACTATGGTTCGTGTGGGAAGTAAGATATTCGGAGAGAGAGTCTATTAAGATTCTCTCTTATTTTTTCATAAACTCCGTCCAGAAGTCAACGTACTGCTGAGCCACCTTGACGTTGTCGTGATGACGACGTACATACTCTATGCTCTGGCGTTTCAGTTCCTTGAGCTGTTCGGGGTGAAGAATGATCTTTTCCAGTTCCTTAGCGACATCCTCCTTTGAAGGAAGAACATTTATTATGGGTCGCAGTTCCGTTTCGTTGATAATCTCGTAGTTCTCGGGCTCGCCGCCACCGATGCACACGATACCCTTAGCCATAGCCACCAAAGCGTTTATGGCAGGAGTGTAGGAGTAGAGCTGGTCGAGGATGCAGTCGCAGCTCTCGGTGAGTTTTATGTATTCGTCGTAGGGCACCCTCTGTGTCCGTACCACCACGCAGCGGTCGGGGTATTTCTGTTCCACAATCTTCAGTGCCTCGTTCATTACGTCGGTACCTTTGTAAACGTCGCGTTCGCTGTCCATACCGATGAAGAAACGTACCTTTCCCGGCTCTTTAAGTTCTGTGGAGAAGTCGCCCTCGGGAATTTGTATGGGGAGAGGAATAAAACGAGTCTTGTGGGGGAAGAACTGTTCGTAGCACTTCTGGTATTCATAGAGACACGTAGGTATTCCGTCGCAGCAGGAGTCGATATATCGTGAGAGCTCACCCTTTGCTGTGCCTATAAACTCGTTGATGTAGCGACGGGTGAAGATGTCGTCGCGCATCTTGTCTCCGATATAGAAGTCGCCATATCGGAACAGTTTCATGTTTATTCCCGAGTGAACCCAGTACCAGTCGCACCCGTAGGCACCGACGAAGATGCTCCTGTTGTTGCGACGAAGGTAGCGGAAGATGGCAAATTCGCGTTCCGCCTTAAGTTCCAGGAAGTCGGGGTTTATAAGCTGTACGACGTCGTAGCCCCTGAGTCGGGGCAGTATGGTGAGCAGTTTTGCCACATACTTTACGGCGGCCCATTTTCCGGTGCCTTCTCTGCACAGGTCGATGTCGCGCTTGTATCCTCGCCATTTGTTTCCGTTGGAGATGACGGTGACCTGATGGCCTAACTGTCTTAGTCCTTCAGCCAGCGCAACATGCAGATTGCTGTATTCGCCAAGTAGGAGTATTTTCATCTCTCGCGTTTTAGGTATGGAAGAGTATGCAGCAGCGCCTTTCTGCCCAAGGGACTGTTAGTCATACGGCGGAAGAGGTCGTACTTCAGGGTGTATTCACGTTTCGGCAGAGGGAACATTCCGCGACGTCGCAAGTTCTGGAGTCGTGACTCGAGTTGTTTCTCGGAGTGGGTAAGCGTTATAATATTATATATGTAGTCCATAGTAAGCTGCGCCACACGACGTTGTAGTGCCACGCGTTCCGACATAGGCTGTGTTGCTGCCAGGTGGTCGAGACTGAATATGACGTGTTCTGCATCGTTAAGACGTTTAAGTATCCATTCTTTGTCGTTGTTGTGGACTATGGAGTTCTCGCGCTCACGATAGAAGTAAGCGCAGTTGTCGGTAGAGTACAGCGTCTCGGCACGCAGTATCAGCTGCGGCGTGAACTCCTCGTCTTCGTGGAGCAGTCCTGGAGTGAAGCGCAGCGAGATGAGCATTTTCTTGCGGAAGAGGTATCCCCAGGCGCAGGCTCTGAGGTTTCTGCTGCGCATATATTCCGAACCCGTCATAGGACCGTCGAAGAGGTTGGGTGCGTCGGTGTCAGCTTCCTCCTTTGTGAAGTTAAAGACGATGACGTCGGGACGTTCTCGCTTGAGAAGTCCGAGACACAGCTCGTACGACAGCTTTATGAGGTAGTCGTCGGCATCGACAAACTGGATATATTCGCCCCTTGCGAGGTCTATTCCGGCGTTGCGTGCCTCGCTGAGTCCGCGGTTGGGCTGTCGCAGGTAGAGAATATCGTCGCGGAAGTCCTCGATTTCGTTTATCGGACTGACATCAGAACCGTCGTCGATAAGGATTACCTCGCGTTCTCCTGTCGCAAAGGAGAGAGAGAAAATGCTTTTAAGACATTCTTTCAACATATCGACATCCTCGTTGTGATAGGTGACGATAAAACTTACAATAGGTGTCGTAGTGTTTTGTGAATTCTGCATAGTCCTTTTATTCCAAAGATTTTTAAGGTTATGATTTTTATTTTGTCTGAGAGCGAACGAAGGTTAGACGTCCTGATGTCCTTGCGCTCCTGAAGAAGAATTTTTCCCGACAGGCGGTAAACGTCAAGCTGGATGTTCAGGATATAAAGATAGTACGCGTCGTCAACGGTCATCCCTCGGTCTATGTTCGACTCGAGAAGCATGATGAGGTCGTCGGCACCAGCCTTCGCCGTTATGCCTTGAAGATTCTCGGTATAGACGTAGCAGCCCTTGTCGGTTGTCGTTACCGAACGGGCTTTCTGAAGGAGTAGGGGGTAGATCCACGCGTCCTCAAAGACTCTGCCTACGGGAAAACGGATGTCGGCAAAAAGCTCTTTACGGAAAATCTTGTTCCACACGTAGGTGTGGGTGTAAGCCTTCGTGACGACCCAATATTGCTGTATGTCGTCGTAGTGCATGTTGTGCGGAATAAACATATTCTTCCCCTTGATGGAAACGGGATATTCCAGGATTTGTATGCTCTCGTCGTGCGCTATCTTGTTCATCAGCGGGGCAAGAGTAGAAGGCGCTATCATGTCGTCGCTATCGACAAAGGTGAGATAATCACCCCGTGCAACCTCTATACCGGCGTTCCGGGCGTCGCTGAGTCCTCCGTTAGCCTTGTGGATTACCCGGATGCGACTATCGTGTTCTGTCCACGCGTCGCACTTCTCAGGACACAGGTCGGGCGAGCCGTCATCTACGAGGATTATTTCGTAATCACTATAATCCTGCGAGAGAATACTCTCAACGCAGCGGTCAAGTGTATTCTCAGTGCGATATACAGGTATGATAATAGTGAGTTTCATAATTTGCGACAAAGGTACGATTAAGCGAGCACAAAACCAAATAAATTCATTTATTTTATTGGTTTGATTTTAGAACCTGGAGATTTTAATCTCAAAGGTTCTGGAATCAAAGCAAGAAGAAAGAGTATTCTTCGTTTTGTCGAGCGGTAGTACCTTCGACGCAGTCAAAGGTACGATTTCTCGAGCGGAAGTACCTTATCTAAAGGTACGATTAAGTGAGCAGAAAGAGGATGTGCCTATTTTGACACACCCTCTTTATTCTTTAGATGTATATCGGTCCGTGACCCATGCACGATGTCGTTCCCAATGCAGTCAGTGCTGCCGTCAATACAGATATCACCACCTGTATAATCGTCTTCCATGTATCCTTTTTCATGATTGATAATTTTTTGGTTAAAAAATTGCTTGCCCTTTAGTAAGCCCCCTCTATTGGAGGGGGCTTACTAAAGGGCAAGGAGGAAGGATGAAGTAATAAGTAAGAAAGCGGAGCTTTATGGGCTCCGCTTTTGTTTTATAGTTTGTATGTCAATCCTCCGCGGATTTCGAAGGTGCGTGCACTGACGTCGGCGAAGTCGCGGTAGTGGGCGTGACGCATGAAGTAACTGCCACGAATGTCTAACAACAGATGGTGCGAGAGGTAAAGGCTGAAGTTGGCGTTGAACGCCAGCATGCGGGTGTTGCCGGGGTCGCCCTGTGCATTGGTATAGTCGAGGTCGAACCCTTTTTTGCCTATCCACTCGCGGCGGTCGTAACCCTTCCATGTGAAGATGTGGAAGTAGTTGGCTTCGATGTTCATATATCCCAGTTTCTTGATGTCCATACGTGTCTGCACCTTTGCCGAGAAGCCGCTACCCATGTTGTAGTCGCGATCCTGGATGCGCAGGTAGTCGCTGAGGGAACCGCCAAGGAGTATTCCGCTGAGGAACACGCGCTGTTCGAGGTTCATGCGGTTCTCGAGTTGCGGGAAACGGTAAATGATACCGGGACCTACCGACGCTGCCTCGCTGATGCGGTAGGGTATCAGGTCGGTGCCGTCCTTGACAGCCTCTGAGTTGTAGAAGTTGAAATGCTGGAAGATACCGAAGACGGACTCAAACTTGTCGGTGTCGCTTATTGGCGTTCCCCAGATACGTCCCATGAGGTTAAGGCGGTTTACCAGCGGCTGGTTCTTTGAGAAGCCGAAGGTAACGTTGGATGTGAAGTACGAGAACGGCTTGTTTATGTCGGTGTTATATGCGTTGCCGTACTCCATTCCCAGTTCCAGATAGGGATTGTGTTCCCCGCGGAAGAAAGCGTTGTCGTCGGCAAGATAGCGGTTACCCACGGAGATGCTGTAGCTTATAGGTATCTTGTTGTAGTCGTGGTACAGGTAGTTGCGGCTCTTCACCTTCCATGCCTCACCGGTGAGCACACGCTTGAATCCCTTCATAGGAGAAACGATAGCTCCTCCCAACTCGCGTAGGAAACGGCTGAATCCCATCTCGCGGTCGTCGTAGAACAGGTCGCTTATGCGGAACGTTATTTCGCCGATACATGTTCCGCCTACAGACGTTGCCATGAGGTCGTTGATGGCGGGCGGCGTTATCTCGCCGAAGAACTCCCACATGAGAGAACCGGCTACGGCGCAGGGGAATGCCTCGTAGTAGCTGAGTCCGTTGGCGCGTGCCGAGTTAAAGTAAAGGTTGCCGTGATAGGGGTGGGCAAAAAGGTTGGTGTTGAAGTTGTCGTTGTCCCACACGAAGGCATGCTTGAAATTGTTCTTGACGGAGTGGATGCTTATCTTGGCGAAGTCTTCGCGTAGCACCCATGCGTCAAAGCGCTGTACGAAGGCGTTGACGGTGAAAATCATAGCGCCCGTGCGCCACCAGTTTTTCTTCTGTGGCAATGCAAAACGGCTCTCGTCGCCTTCTGTCATGTCGGCTTCGGTGTGAAGATGAAAGTCGGTGTCCTTATGACCGCTATATCCGCCGTAGTTGTAAGTCAGTCCTACCTCGCCAATCATCCTGTTGCGGTAGTGTTTTCTGTGGCTGTAATAGTGTGTACTTCCGTAGCCTACAGAGCCGAAGACGCCCCAGTGCTTGTTCAGCTGATAGTCCATGTTGATACGTGCTTCCAACGAGTACAGACGTTCCGGGGAGTCCGTAGAGTTGCGCTGGAATGTCTCCACGTGGGCAAAGCCGACATCGCCGCTGAGTGAGAGTTTCGGCGTAAGCTGGAAATACTGTCCTATGCGGTAGTACAGCGACCCCGAGAATTTGTTGTCGAGTCCCATATAGTGTGTTCCCACACCTATAATGTTGTACGTCGAGCGGTTACGGAAACGCAAGGCTAAGTTTATCTTCGAGTTGGTGCCGCCGAAACCCATGATGTCAATGCGCGTCCTGGGGCTGATGTTTATAAGTCCGAACCGCTTCGTGATACTGTCGCGCGAGAAATTGACAAAACCTATCTGAACACCGCTCCTGTAATCGTGAGCGATAAAGTTGAAGAGACCTAACTGGACGCCTCGCAGAGTGTCTGTCTGGTTGCGGAAGGCAAGCTGTAAACCTCTCATGGTGCCGAAGGTCTGGTTGGTGAAACCGCTGAGCTGCACGCCTTTTGCACCGCCGATAGCGATGTTGTTAAGAGCTGACAGCTGGACACCTTCCATGCCGTTATACCCCACATTACTGAATACTGCTAACTGCACACCGGAAGAGTGCTCGGCAATGTTTGAGATTGGCGACAGTTGAACTCCTTTTACCGAGTCGTTGATGGAGATAACTCCAAGCCCTACGTTGGAACTGCTCTTCTGTGCGTGAGCGCTCATGACTGCCGTCACGGCGACAATAATAGTTAGTAGTCTTTTCATAATGTAGGTGTTTTGTGTCTTAATTGTTACGCAAGCGTAGCGGTTCTCTCGTGTGCGTACATCCTCTTTATATGCTCAGTTCGTTGAGCACTTTTATCATAGTCTTATCGACTCTCTTCTCTTCGGTGCGTATGCAGTACTCGAAAGGAACGAGGACGGCCTCTCCGTTGCGATAGCCTATCATTACGTTGCGCTGACCAGTCTTGAGAGCTTCTATGGCAGCACAACCCATCCAACTGGCGAGGACGCGGTCGCGGGCAGTAGGAGAACCTCCACGCTGCAAGTGACCAAGGATAGACACGCGGACGTCGAATTCTGGGAACTCCTTCCTTACGCGGTCGGCATAATAGAGAGCGCCACACTTAGGACTCTCGGAGACGATGACGATGCACGACTTCTTCGACTTGCGGATGCCGCGGGTAAGGAACTCCTTCAGCTGATCCACGTCGGTCATCTCCTCGGGGATGATGGCAGCCTCGGCACCGCAGGCAATGGCGGAGTTCTGCGCCAGGAAACCGGCGTCGCGCCCCATCACTTCTACGAAGAATATCCGTTCGTGAGAGTTGGCTGTATCGCGAATGCGGTCCACACACTCCACGATGGTGTTCATCGTAGTGTCGTAGCCTATGGTGTCGTCGGTGCCGGCAACGTCGTTGTCGATGGTGCCTGGAAGTCCTACAACGGGGAAGTTAAACTCCATGCCGAAGTTGCGGGCACCGGTGAGTGAGCCGTTGCCGCCGATAACAACAAGGGCGTCAATCTCTTCCTTGACACATGTGTCGTAGGCTTTCTTCATTCCCTCCATAGTCATAAACTCCTTGCTGCGGGCAGTCTTCAGGATAGTACCGCCCCTGTTTATGATGCCGCTGACATCTTCCGTGGTAAATGTCTTCACCTCGTCGTGAATAAGACCCTCGTAACCACGATAAATACCCTTAACGGTAAATCCGTTGCATATAGCCGAACGCGTGACGGCGCGGATAGCCGCATTCATACCAGGAGCATCACCACCGGATGTCAGAATTCCTATAGTCTTAATCTTGTTCATTTGTTATATTATATTTAATGTTTTTGATAATTGTTATTTTCATTATGCAAAGTAACAAAAACATTACGAAATGAGCAAATAAAACAGTAATTTTGTGTATAGAAATTTTACACCAAAGGGTGTAAGGGTGTTGCAAAAGCCCTACAGCCTTTGAGACGATTTTTTTAGTATAGTAAATACGGTGTTGATGATTTCCTCTTCATCGTCGGGAGAGAACCAGCGTATCTCGGGGTCTCGCTTAAACCATGTGAGTTGCTTGCGACAGTACTGGCGTGTGTTGCCTTTGATACGTTCAATGGCTTCCGGAAGGCTCCACTCGCCGTCGAAGTAACGGAATAACTCTTTGTAGCCTACGGTGTTAAGTGCGTTCAGGTGACGTAAAGGATAAAGTGCTCTGGCTTCTTCGACGAGTCCGTTGTCAACCATCTTGTCAACGCGTTGGTTAATGCGGTCGTACAGTTCTTCGCGAGGACGTGTGAGTGCTATCTTTATAATGTTGAAAGGACGTTCTTTCTTAGTGTTGGTGCGGAAGGAGGTATAGGTCTTTCCCGTCTGGTGGCATATCTCGAGGGCATGGATGACCCGGCGTGGATTATTGCGGTCAACGACTTCGTAGTGCTCGGGGTCGAGTTGGCGGAGCTCTTCTACCAAGGCTGGTAGCCCTTCTTCTGCATAGCGACGTTTCATTTCCTCGCGGATATCGTCGCGGATGGTGGGGATGTCGTCAATGCCGTTGCATACAGCGTCGATGTACATCATGGAGCCGCCGGTCAATAACGAAAGCCTCTCCCCAGACCCCTCCCCAAGCAGTTTCATGACGTCCTGCTCGTACATCGAGGCGCTGTAGTAATCGGTTATGGAGTGGGTCCCGACAAAGTGGTGTTTCACACGCGCCTGTTGCTCTGCCGTAGGAGCAGCGGTACCTATGGGTATCTCACGGAATATCTGGCGCGAATCGGCGTTGATGATATCCGTATGAAAGCGTTCGGCAAGACGAATGCATAGTTCCGTCTTGCCGACACCGGTAGGTCCTGTTATAACAACGAGCGTTGTGCTCATAATTATAATGTTATCTTATTATACCACGCTTTGAGGACTCCACGAAGTCGATGATATACTGAACTTCCGGAATTATTTCCATGTTCTTCTTAATCTCTTCAATGCCTTCCTTTATGAGTCCCTTTGAGTAGAGCAGTGAGTAGGCTTTGTCGATAGCATGGATGGTCTCGTTAGAGAAGCCGCGACGACGCAGACCGATGAGGTTCACACCTGCAAAACGAATAGGCTCCTTGCCTGCGATGACATAGGGAGGAATGTCCTGACTGGTGCGGCTGCCGCCCTGGAACATTCCGTAGCCGCCGACACGACAGAACTGGTGGAACAGACAGGTGGCTGAGATGATGGCGCAGTCGTCAACAATCACCTCGCCGGCAAGTTTTGTGGAGTTACCGATGATACATCCGTTGCCAACGACACAGTCGTGAGCAATGTGCATATTCTCCATGAGGAGGTTGTTGTTGCCTACAATGGTCTTGCCCTTGCTGGCTGTACCGCGTGAGATGGTTACATTCTCACGGATGCTGTTGTTGTCGCCAATCTCAGCTGTGGTTTCCTCGCCCTTGAACTTAAGGTCCTGGGGCTTTGTGGCTATGCTGCAGCCTGGGAAGAACTCGTTGTTGTTGCCTATGCGGGCACCATAGTTTATGGTTACGCTGTTCTGAAGGACGTTGTTGTCGCCCATAACCGTGTTGCGGTCTATGTAGCAGAACGGTCCTATAATGTTGTTGTCTCCAAGTTTGGCCTCGGGGTGAACGAAGGCCATAGGGCTTATTTGATTCATCTTTGTGATTTCTTTTAGTCGCTACGCTTTGTAAAAGCGCTAAAGCGATTTCTATTTGACGATTTTTTCGAACAAGTTCTCAAGGAACTCCAATTTATTTACGGTTTAGCTATTTGTTCTTCACAATTTGAGCTGTGAATGTTGCTTCGCTGACGATGGTGTCGCCAACGAACATATAGCCCTTCATAGAACTTACTCCGTGACGAACAGGAGCGAGGAGATCGACCTTGAAGAGTAGTGTGTCGCCAGGAACCACCTTCTGGCGGAACTTGACGTCGTCAATCTTCATAAAATAGGTGCTCCAACGCTCGGGCTCCTCGAGGGTGTTAAGAACGAGAAGACCGCCACACTGTGCCATAGCCTCAATCTGCAGCACTCCAGGCATTACGGGCTCTTCGGGGAAGTGACCTGTGAAGAAAGGCTCGTTGCTGGTGATGTTCTTCAGTCCTACGATGCTGTTAGGTCCAATAGAGATAACTTTATCGACGAGCTGCATGGGATAGCGGTGTGGGAGTAATTCGCGAATTCGGTTTACGTCCATTACCGGTGGCTCGTTGGGGTCGTAGAAAGGTGCCTGCACCTCGTGCTTGCGTATCTCCTTGCGCATAAGTCGCGCGAACTTGTTGTTTACGGTATGTCCGGGACGTGTAGCAACGATGCGCCCCTTTATAGGTTTGCCGATAAGCGCCATATCGCCGATGATGTCAAGCAGTTTATGACGTGTGCACTCGTTGTCCCAAACGAGGGGCTTGTGCTGGATATATCCTAACTTCGTGGCGTCAAGACGTGGTACACCGAGCAGGTCGGCAAGTTTGTCGAGTTTGTCCTGTTCCAGCTGACGCTCATAGATAACGATAGCATTATCCATATCGCCGCCCTTGATGAGGTTGGCGTTGAGCAGAGGCTCTATGTCGCGCACGAATACGAAGGTACGTGCGGCAGCAATGTCGCTGACGAACTTATCCATATTGTCAAGGGTAGCAAACTGACTGCTTATGAACTTAGAGTCGAAAGAACACATCGCAGTAATTGAGAAGTCGTCGTCGGGGAGGATGGTGATGCAAGAGCCAGTCTTGTCATCCTTGATCTCCATCTTGTGACGAATGACGTAATAGTCCTTCGGAGCGTTCTGTTCAACAGTTCCTATCTCCTGAATTTTCTCAACATAGTTTTTAGAAGAGCCGTCGAGGATAGGGAACTCCGGACCGTTGACCTGGATAAGACAGTTGTCGATGCCTAAGGCATAGAGCGCCGCCATACCGTGTTCTACGGTTGACACGCGGATGTCGCCCTTGGCGAGAACGGTTCCTCGTTGTGTGTCAACGACGTTCTCGGCTACTGCATCGATGATAGGCTCGCCCTCAAGGTCGATGCGCTGAATCTTGTAACCAGTATTCTCTGGTGCGGGGTTGAAAGTAACGGTGATGCTAAGTCCCGTATGCAGTCCTTTCCCAAACAAAGAGAAGCTGCCTTTGAGAGTTTTCTGTTTCATCATATCGTTTTCTTTTTAAGTTCTTCTACTTCTTTACGCAATGCGCTGAGTTCTTTGTACATATCGGGCAGACGACGAAGGATTGCCATTCCTTTGAAGTACACCTTTGGGTCCATAGCTGGTGATCCGATGAGCTGTTCACCATTACCTTTAGTGTCACCGATGACACCACACTGAGCACCTACAAAGGTCTTATCGGCAACGTGGATGTGACCGGCGAAACCAGCCTGACCGCCTACCATACACCAAGCGCCTATCTTGGTGCTACCGGCGAGTCCTGCCTGTGCCGACATAACTGTGTTTTCACCCACTTCGCAGTTGTGAGCTACCTGAACGAGGTTGTCGAGTTTGACACCCTTGTGAACAATGGTACTACCCATAGTAGAGCGGTCAACACAGGTGTTGGCACCAATCTCCACGTCGTCCTCAATGATGACGTTGCCTATCTGCGGTATCTTGTCGTAGCTGTCGGTGTTAGGAGCGAAACCGAAACCGTCAGCACCTATCACAGCGCCAGCATGCAGGGTTACACGATTACCTATCTTACAACCGTGATAAATAGTAACGTGGGGGTTAATGGTGCAGCCCTCTCCAACCTCTACATTGTCGCCGACGTAGGCGAAAGGACCTATGTAGGTGTCCTTGCCAATCTTTGCGGTAGGCGAAACGAAAGCAAGAGAGTCGATACCTGTCTTACGCGGCATCATGCTCTGGTAGAGCTGTAGTAGTTTGGCTACACATTCGTAGGCATTAGCAACGCGGATGAGAGTAGCCTTAACTGGTCTCTCAAGTTCTACATCTTCGTTGACGAGGACTATGCTCGATTCTGTATCGTAGAGATAGTGTGTATATTTTGGATTCGAGAGGAACGAGATAGCTCCGGGCTTTCCTTCCTCAATCTTTGCGAAGGTGTTGATGGTGGCATTTTCGTCGCCTTCAACACGTCCCTGAATAAATTCTGCGATTTGTTTTGCTGTAAATTCCATGGTTTATAATATATTTTGTGGGCAAAGATACGAATTATTTCTTACATTCGTTGATAACAGAGGTAATATTTGCGTATTTTTTTTGAAAGAAGCTCTACATTAAGTATTTCCGACGCCTCCGCAATGTCCTTTAGGGTGTTGTCCTTGTTGAGTATTGAGATGTGGTCGTCGTGAATGTCGTACATATCTTTCTGAATGGTGTTGAGACTAATGAGGAACCACGCGTCTTCGGGTGTTATGCCGAAATGTTCTGCCAACTCCTTGCGAAGTTCTGCTATCCGTTCGTCGCTGACCTCTTCATCGTGTATCTCCACGCGGAAGGGACGACGTTCTATCAGGTCGTTAGAGAGTAGCGCAAGTACTTTGTCATCGCTGTCTTTCCATACTTTTACGGCACTCCAAATATCGTTGTCGTCGAGGTTTACATAGTGTTTCAATGCTTCTGAGTCGGTATGGAAATGAGCCGCATCGACATCGTTGTACAGGAAATAGTGAAGGGCAGGGGAGGCGAAGAGTTCCACACCCTCGCTTGCGAGTTTCTTGGCACGCAGTAGGGCATTTACCAACACCTTTTCGCACGCAACGGTGGTCTTGTGCAGATATACCTGCCAATACATCAGTCGTCGTGAGGTGAGGTAGTTCTCTATGGAATAGATGCCTTTATAGTCTATAACCAGCTGGTCATCGACGACATTAAGCATCTTTATTATTCGTGCCGAGCCGATATTTCCCTCGGTGACTCCCGTGAAGAAGGAGTCGCGACGCAGATAGTCCAAACGATCCATATCGAGCTGTGATGAGATAAGCTGGTGGAGGAAGCGCTTGGGATATTCGTCGCGGAAAATCTTTATAGCGAGGGTAAGCTCTCCACCCATCTCCTTGTTCATCTTGTCCATCATCATCAACGATATCTCCTCGTGTGAGATTCCGTGGATGAGTGTGTTCTCGAGGACGTGTGAGAACGGTCCGTGTCCTATGTCGTGCATGAGTATCGCGGCTTGAACAGCCTCCGCTTCCGAGTCGAAGATAAAGATGCCTTTCTGTGAGAGCACTTTTATCGCTTCACTCATAAGGTGAAAGGCTCCCAGCGAGTGTTGAAAACGGGTATGCTGTGCGCCAGGATAAACCACCGAAGCCATTCCTAACTGTTTTATTCGCGTGAGACGCTGCATCAGCGGATGCTTCACAATCTGCAGCAGCAGACCGCGTGGCACGTTGATGAAACCGAAAACGGGGTCGATGATGGTCTTTATGTCGTTCATATTATGTGTTCTAATTCCTTTGCCATTTCCTCTTGCAGTTTCTTTGCTGCCATCGCTGCCGCTTCGGCAAAGTCTTCACCGTTGGAGGCGTAGATGATGCCGCGTGAGGAGTTTACAAGGAGGCCGCAGTCTTTCGTCATTCCGTATTTGCAGACCTCTTGCAGCGAGCCGCCCTGAGCACCTACACCCGGAACCAAGAGGAAGTGGTTGGGGACCACCTTTCGGATGTCCTCGAACATACTACCTTGTGTGGCTCCCACGACATACATCATATTCTCGTCGTTGCCCCATTGCTGCGAAGTCTTCAGAACCTTCTCGAAAAGGCGCTCGCCGTTGATGTCGGTAGTCAGCTGGAAGTCGTGACTTCCCTTATTACTTGTAAGTGCGAGCAGTATGACCCACTTGCCGTCGTATTCAAGGAATGGTGTTACGGAGTCGGCACCCATATATGGCGCTACTGTCAACGCGTCAACGTTGTACTCCTCGAAGAAGGTCTGTGCGTACATCTTCGACGTATTTCCTATGTCACCACGTTTCGCATCAGCGATGATGAAGTGGTCGGGGTAGCTCTCCTTGAGATAGCTTATGGTGCGTTTGAAGCTTACCATTCCCTTTAACCCGTATGCTTCGTAGAATGCGAGGTTCGGTTTGTACGATACGCAGTAGGGTGCTGTGGCGTCGATGATAGCTTTGTTAAACGCGAAGATAGGGTCTTCCTCCTTCAGCAGATGCTGAGGAATCTTCTTTATGTCGGGGTCTAAACCGACGCAGAGAAACGACTTCTTCTGCTTTATCTGTTGTATGAGTTCTTTGCGGTTCATTCTCAATTCTTAATTCTCAACTCTCAATTTTTTAAGGTCAATCATAACTCTGACTCCTTCATTCTTTCTGCATTCTCGGCAACGGTAAGGGCATCAATCATCGGCTGTATGTCGCCACCAAGGAATCCCTGCAGGTCGTGGGTTGTGAATCCTATACGGTGGTCTGTCACGCGTCCTTGTGGGAAGTTGTAGGTGCGTATCTTTGCCGAGCGGTCGCCTGTTGACACCAGACTCTTACGACGGTTAGCGATGTCGTCAACATACTTCTGGTGTTCTTTATCATAAATAAAGGTATATAGGCGTGAGAGTGCACGTTCCTTATTCTTGGGCTGGTCACGTGTCTCGGTACATTCTATGAGAATCTCCTCTGTCTCTCCTGTATTAGGGTTCTTCCACATATAACGTAGACGAACACCTGACTCCACCTTGTTGACATTCTGTCCACCGGCGCCAGAGCTTCGGAAGGTATCCCACTTTATCTCGCCTTCGTTGATGTTTACCTCAAACTTGTCTGCCTCGGGGAGTACGGCAACAGTAGCTGCCGATGTCTGCATACGTCCGTTAGACTCTGTTACGGGGACGCGCTGCACACGGTGAACACCCGACTCGTACTTCAGCGTACCATATACGTCGGCACCCGAGACGGCGAAGTCTATCTCCTTATAGCCTCCTACGGCACCTTCGTTGAAGTCGGTAACCGACAGCTGCCAGCCTTTCGATTCACAGAAGCGCTTGTACATCTGGAAAAGGTCGCCGGCGAAGAGACAAGCCTCGTCGCCACCCGTTCCGGCACGTATCTCCATCTGTACGTTCTTAGCGTCCTCAGGGTCTTTAGGAATAAGGGCTATCTTTATTTCTTCTTCCAACTTGGGTTGCAGTTCTTCGTTGACGGCAAGTTCCTCGCGTGCCATCTCTTTCATCTCGGCATCCGACTCGTTGGCAAGGATATCCTTCGCCTCGCTAATGCTGTTAAGACACGCTATGTAGCGTTTTCGTGCCGCCATGATGTCCGACAGGTCCTTGTATTCTTTCGTTAGTTTCACAAACCTCTTCTGGTCGGCAATGACGTTCGGGTCGGTAATAAGTGTTGAGACCTCTTCGAAACGTGCTTCCAAACCTTCAAGTTTCTGTAGTATGCTGTTCTTTGTTTCTGCCATATATATAATAATGTGTGTTTTTATGATGTTATTTTATTCTTTAGAAACAAACACCAAAGCTCAACTGGTGCATCTTGTCGCCACGATTGTTCTTGAAGAATGTCATTGGACAGTACTTGCAGTAGAACGAGAGTAGCGTGTGGGGCTTCACTATGATGATAGCGTCAACAGTAACGGGACGCTGACCTATGGACTTGGTGTCTATGCTGTAGTCTTCCTCTTTGTACTCGTAAGCACGTGTTGTATAGGCGCTGGTGTTGAAGTTCACGATACCACCGACTGTTACTCCCCACTTTCTGTTGCTGTCGAAGTAGTGGGTGTAGAGCAGAGGAACCTGCAAGCTAAATACAGAAATCTTTGATTTTCTGTTCGACTGACTGCCGTCGTATGGCTGCAGTACCATCCTGTCTGCATTCTTAACAAGGTAGTTGTTCTTCGACATATGATATAGACGCCATCCAACGCCCAGTCCGATGCTCCACTGATTTTGCTTTCCGAATGGTGTGTAGTCGAAGGTGATACCGACGTTGTATTCGAAAGAGGGGAATACCTTGAAGCCATAGTCTTTTGGAGCACCCGTCATAGTGGAAAGACCGACACCCATGTGGAGCGACAGACCTGTCTTGCTGTTTTCCTTAGCGTTCTTGTCGAGGGTAATCTTATTAAACTCCTTGACACTCTTTATGTTTCTGCGAACAGCTGTCGTGTCGGGGATGCTGATGCGCTGAACATAGTGGAAGTATGGGTCTTCCTTTGTTCCGCTGATTACTATACGCTGAACGGTGTCGCGTGTTTCAATCTTTATCTTCTCAACTTGTTCTATAACGATGGTATCGCCAACCATCTCTGCATTTGCGTTTGTTGCGAATGCAAGAGCTACGATGCTTGAGAATAGTACATTCTTCTTCATGATTTTCTTTGTTTATTTTGTTATTTATTCTTTTCTGCAATCTTTTCTGCAACCTTAGCAGCTGTCTTCTTGCGCTTGTCAGCCTCTCTCATCTGTTCGAAGTCGTCCTCCCAGTCGCGCTGGTCTTCGATGCGCTGATATATCTCTGCCGACAGCGGAGCAACACCGAGTTTCTCCTTCAGACGGTCTATGTCTTTCGCGGTGTATCCGTGTCGTTTGGTGCGCTCAGCCTTCGAAATTTTCTTGTCTGCCTTATATTCTTCTTTGGTGAGGTATGCAACGCTGTCTATATACAGTTCTGTATGTTCGTGATAGATGTCCCTGATGTCCTTCGACATCTCTACGTCCATGTCGCCGTCAAAGACGATATGCTTCAGATAACCCTGTGGCACGTAGTTGTCGTCAACATCATCAAGTCTATATACAGCCTTTGCGAAGACATTAGACAGTCGAGCCCTTATTATAATAAGGTTCAGACTCATTGTGGTATCGGGTGCCAGCACGTTATAGTCTATGCGCAGTTCCTCGTTTGCTTTGTCCTTGATGGCGGTACCTGAGAGTCCTCGTTTTGAGTATATGCGTGTGGTGTCGCCACTTGTCTTCAAGGTGAAAACCTTAGGATGCTTGCGTGCATGCTCCAGGAAGGTGTAGGGCTGTAGCTCGTAGAACTCCACGAACTTTCCCGACTTCTCCGGATGTACGAGGTCGCGTCCTGCAATTACCGTAGCTCCGTCGTCTTCGTCTTTATTGTAGCGAACGTCGAGTTCAAACACTCCCTCATATACGCGGTAGAGTTTCTGCTGTCTTCCCTTTATTAAGGAGGTGCCGTCGTCGATGTATCTGTAGTAACCGTAGAGTCGCTGACAGTAGTTCTTCGGACGTTGGTACTGAAACTCCTGTAGCTCCAGTTCCCTGAAAATGTCATCGTCGCCGTTTTGTGCCCTCAACGTAGGGATACACATTATTATTATGGTGGTAAGAATAGCTGTTCTTATCATCTTTTCGATTATTTTATTTGTAGTCAAAGGTACCGAACTCAGATTGTATCGTCAACGAGCGTTCTCCTTCTTCGATATGTCCCACTACCTGGGCATCGATATTGAACGACTTACTTATTGCTATTACCTTTTCAGCAACCTCAGGACGTACATATATCTCCATGCGGTGTCCCATGTTGAATACCTGGTACATTTCTTTCCAGTCCGTTCCGGAACAGTCGTGGATAGCCTGGAAGAGAGGTGGTACGGGGAACATATTATCCTTAATAACACGACAGTTGTCACCAATGAAGTGGAGCACCTTTGTCTGGGCGCCACCAGTACAATGTACCATTCCGTGAATCTCTGGACGCAGCTCGTCGAGCACCTTCTTTATCACAGGTGCGTAGGTGCGGGTAGGCGAGAGGACGAGAGAGCCCATATCAGGGAGTGAAGAGTGAAGAGTGAAGAATGAAGAATCTGTTTCCTCCGAATCTTCCTTTAACTTGTCGGTAAGTTTGTATTTACCGCTATATACCAGTTCGTCGGGTACTTGGTGGTCGTAGCTCTCTGGATATTTCGCTGCAAGGTATTTTTCGAAGACGTCGTGACGTGCTGATGTCAGTCCGTTGCTGCCCATACCTCCGTTATAGCACTTCTCGTATGTTGCCTGTCCTGTTGATGACAGTCCTACTATGACGTCTCCGGGACGGATGTTGGCATTATTGATGATGTCGCTGCGTTTCATGCGACACGTTACCGTGGAGTCAACAATAATGGTGCGTACAAGGTCGCCTACGTCTGCTGTCTCTCCGCCTGTAGGGTATATTCCTATTCCCATTTCGCGCAGTTCTGCAAGCAGTTCGTCGGTACCGTTGATGATTGCCGAAATAACCTCGCCCGGAACGAGCATCTTGTTTCTGCCTATGGTGCTGCTTACCAGAATATTGTCAACAGCACCTACGCAGAGCAGGTCGTCGGTATTCATAACGATAGCATCCTGTGCTATACCTTTCCATACTCCGAGGTCGCCCGTCTCCTTCCAATACATATATGCCAGACTCGATTTCGTTCCTGCTCCGTCGGCATGCATTATATTGCAGTACTTGGGGTCACCGCCCAAGATGTCGGGTATTATCTTACAGAAAGCCTGTGGGTACAGACCCTTGTCTATGTTTTTTATTGCTGCGTGGACATCCTCTTTTGCGGCAGAGACGCCACGTTGCATATAGCGATCGTAACTCATTATAATTGATAATTGAGAGTTGATAATTGATAATTATGATTACCTTTATTAGAATTTTACTTCGGGAGCTTTCTCGGCTCCTTCAGCAGCTTCGAACTTATTCATCTTGTCGAATCCGAACATTCCAGCGAAGAGCACTTTGGGGAAAGAACGGATGCCCTGATTGTATTTCTGTACAGCTTCGTTATACTTCATGCGTGCCTCGTTGATACGGTTTTCGGTACCCTCGAGTTGTACCTGCAGATCCTTGAAATTCTCGTTAGCCTTCAGGTCAGGATAAGCCTCGCC
Organism: uncultured Prevotella sp.; assembly: GCA_947163985.1. Classification (GTDB taxonomy): domain Bacteria; phylum Bacteroidota; class Bacteroidia; order Bacteroidales; family Bacteroidaceae; genus Prevotella. The sequence continues at coordinate 1,105 of CAMUVE010000021.1, read as the reverse complement.
GACAGCGATAAGTCTTCCTAATGCTGACGACAGTTCTCCCTGCGCAGCCTGGAACTCCTTCATCTTCTCAGGAGTCATATTCTCTGCATCAAGTGTTATCTGTGTAGCCTTAGCGCGTGCATTGACAACTTCTGTCAGAGTCTGCTCCTCGTGTTTTGCATATCCCTTTACTGTCTCTACGAGGTTAGGGATAAGGTCTGCACGACGCTGATAAGTAGTCTGGACATTAGCGAGGGCTGTTGTTGCCTCCTCCTGAGTCTTTACCATATCATTATATGAGGAAGTAAGACTCCCTACTAACATAATGATAGCTATTACTACAATTACAATCGTTAATGTACTCTTTTTCATAATAGTATTTTTATTTAATTACTTCCGATTATTGGTAATCATAATTCTCAATTCTCAATTTTCAATTTTCAATTCTCACCAGCTTCCTCCTGCACCTCCGCCACCGAAGGAACCGCCTCCATAGCCTCCGCCGAAAGAGCCTCCGCCACCGAAGGAACCACCTGATCCGAACACCGTTCCGTCGCCGAAGCGGGAGCGTCCGAAACCCGTATATCCAGCCGTAGCAGCAGAAACGATAATCCATTTGTACTTATCGTTGAGCAGGACGTAGAATACGAACCACACGAAGAGGAACAGTATGGCGTAGCCCACAGCATCGAGTTCCTCGCCATCGTCGTTGTTATTTGTCAGTTCCTTCTCAGTAGGCATTTCCGGCATCATCTTTCCACGTGTAAGTGCAAAGAGAGCCTCCGTCAGTCGTAACATTCCCTGGTCGGGGTTGTTAACCTTCAGGAACGGTGTCAGGTAGTTGCGTGCCAGTTTGCTGCACTCTATATCCGTCAAGTCGCCTTCAAGTCCTCGTCCTGGTGCTATGAAGTATTTGCGGTCGTCGTATGCTACCACAATCACCAGTCCTCGGTTTGTTGCTTTGCGTCCCACACCGTATTTGTTGCCTACGTCCTGTGCCATACGGAAGGCGTCGCCGCCAGCCACACGACGTACTATTATCACTGCTGACTCTATATCACACTCCTTGTTCATTGCCAGGAGTATTGTGTTCAACGAGTCAACGGTAGTTTGTCGTATCACCGTA
>CAMUVE010000020.1:0-26791 GCA_947163985.1 uncultured Prevotella sp. | reverse complement strand
CTTGCACATGGCTGCTCATGTGGAGCACTTCACGACTCATCCCATTGGTGCAGCCCTGCGCGACGCCTTCCCCGATGAGGCTACCGATGGCTGCGAGGTGAGCGATGTGGAAGAGCTGCCTGGCAAGGGCATTCGAGCCAAAGTGGGACAACAGGTGGTCTGTGTGGGTAATACGAAAATGATGGATGCTGTGGGTGCCAAGTGGCACGCCTGTGATGGTGATACGGGCACCATTATCCATGTGGCTGTTGATGGAGAATATGCAGGACATATCCTCATCAACGATGTGGTGAAAGAGGATAGTGAAGAGGCTATTGCTGCGTTGAAGGCACTGGGTGTGCAGAAAACCGTGATGCTGACAGGCGACCGTGAGGATGTAGCACAACGGGTGGCTCGCCAGTTGCAACTGGACGAATACCATGCTGAACTGTTGCCTGCCGACAAGGTGCAACTGATGGAGAAACTGATTTCAGACAGGCATACAACAGCTTTCGTGGGCGATGGTATCAATGATGCTCCCGTGTTGGCTCGTGCCGATGTGGGCATTGCTATGGGCGGACTGGGTAGTGATGCTGCCATAGAGGCTGCTGACGTGGTACTGATGGATGACCATCCCTCAAAGATTGCTACTGCCATCCGTATAGCCCGTCGTACACTGGCCATAGCCCGTCAGAACATAGCCTTTGCCATTGGTGTGAAGGTTGCCGTTCTGCTACTGGCTGTTGTCGGACTGGCTACCATGTGGCTCGCAGTCTTTGCCGATGTGGGTGTCACTGTCCTGGCTGTCCTGAACGCCATGAGGGCACTGAAAAACCCTTCAAGTTAGGAAGGCTTCTCGATTTCCCTCTACCAATTACTCCCACTCTATTGTCGATGGTGGTTTTGAGGAGATGTCGTAGCAGACGCGGTTGACGCCGCGCACTTTGTTTATTATCTCGTTTGATACCTTTGCGAGGAAGTCGTATGGGAGGTGTGCCCAGTCGGCGGTCATAGCGTCGGTGGAGGTCACAGCACGCAGGGCTACCGGGTGCTCGTAGGTGCGCTCGTCGCCCATAACTCCTACGGAGCGTATTGTGGAGAGGAGTACGGCACCAGCCTGCCATACCTTGTCGTAAAGCACTTCGCCGTCGTCGCAGCGGTAGTTGAGCATCGACTCGATGTAGATATCGTCTGCCTCCTGGAGGATAGCCACCTTCTCGCGGGTGATGTCGCCGAGGATGCGCACAGCAAGACCCGGCCCGGGGAACGGGTGGCGCTTGATGAGACGTTCGGGCATCTGCAACTGGTAGCCTACACGACGTACTTCGTCCTTGAAGAGCCATTTCAGCGGTTCGCAGAGTTTTAGGTGCATATCCTTGGGCAGTCCGCCGACGTTATGATGGCTCTTTATAACCATGCCCGTAATACTAAGGCTCTCTATGCGGTCGGGATAGATAGTACCCTGAGCAAGCCACTTGGCATCGGTAATCTTCTTTGCCTCAGCATTGAACACCTCGACGAAGTCGCGTCCTATAATCTTACGTTTCTGTTCGGGGTCGGTGACTCCTTCGAGGTCTTTGAAGAACTTCTCCGACGCATCGACACCGATAACGTTAAGTCCGAGTCCTTCGTATGCCTCCATAACCTTACGGAATTCGTCCTTACGGAGCATTCCGTGGTCAACGAAGATACACGTAAGGTTCTTGCCGATGGCTTTATTAAGGAGGGTTGCGCAGACGCTGCTATCGACACCGCCCGAGAGTCCGAGGATTACGCGGTCGTTGCCTAACTGCTCACGGAGTTCGTTTACCGTTGTCTCGACGAACGACGCAGGACTCCACTCCTGACGGGAGCCGCAGATGTCAACGACGAAGTTGCGAAGCAGTTTCGTTCCTTCAAGAGAATGATAAACCTCGGGGTGGAACTGAACTGCCCAAATGCCAGGGCACCAGAAGGCGGCGTTCTCTACGTCCTTAGTACTACCGATAACACTGAAGCCCTCGGGAATTTGTGTTATGGTGTCACCGTGACTCATCCACACCTGTGAGTTGGGAGTGAAGTCCTTGAATAGCGGGTTATTCTGGTCGAAGTGGCACAGCTGTGCACGTCCGTACTCACGGGTGTTGGTCTTCTCTACCTTTCCGCCGTTGGTATGGGCGATAAACTGTGCTCCGTAGCATATTCCGAGGACAGGCACCTTGCCGACAAACTGGCTAAGATCGATTTTGAATGCCTGTGGGTCGTGAACGCTGTACGGGGAGCCGCTAAGGATAACGCCAATGACGGACTCGTCGGCTACAGGGAACTTGTTGTAAGGGAGAATCTCACAAAAGGTGTCGAGTTCACGAACGCGACGTCCTATGAGTTGCGTTGTCTGTGAACCGAAGTCAAGGATGATTATTTTCTGTTGCATTAGTATTATGATGTACGAATTTTGAATTACGAATTACGATGTATGAAGGTTTCTGCCTTTTCGAGGGAGTCGAGCTTACCCACGTCGATGAGTTGCAGACCGTCCTGCAGACATCCACGTAATACGTAGTTGTCGCAGTATTTCAGGTAGAAATCCATTATACCGAAGCGCTCGGGCATAGCTTTCAGGAGCGGGAAGAGAGAGGGTTTCAGGACGTGGATGCCGCTGAAGGCGAGTCTTTTAAGTTGAGAGTTGGGAGTTGAGAGTTGAGAGTTAGCTGCCGGACCGCGTACCTCTCCCGTCTCGATGTTTGTCCATCCCGTCATTCTGAGCTCTTCGTCGAAGAGCAGGTAGCGTTTTGTCTGTCGGCTGCTTACCAACAGCGAGGCGTCGCCCTCACGGGTCAGGAGTTCGTCGAGGTCGGCATTACTAAGGATGTCCACATTATGGATGAGTATTGGCGACTGGCTGTCGAACAGCGGCAGTGCCTTACGTATCCCTCCGCCCGTTTCGAGCAGGAACTCCCGTTCGTCACTAATAAGAATATCCAGTCCGAAGTTGTCATTTTGCTTCAGGTAATCAATTATCTGGTCGGCAAAATGGTGAACATTGACAACGATGCGCTCGAAGCCTAATCTTTTTAATTTCTCGATGACATGCCACAACAAGGGCTTGCCATCAACGGGAACAAGCGCTTTAGGCATTGTGTCTGTAATGGGTTTCAGTCGTGTTCCTAAACCCGCAGCGAAAATCATTGCTTGTTTCATTGGGTGCAAAGGTACGATTAAGTGAAGAGAATACAAAATAAATCCTTGTTTATTTTTATTCTTGAGCGAGAGTACCTTATCTAAAGGTACGAAATAATTGATAATTGATAATTGAAAATTGAAAAATAATTTATCTTTTTTTTGCTTTTCACTCATTTAATCGTACCTTTGTCCCCGCAATTCTCAAGAATTATGATAGCACGTATATTTTTATTACTGGTATTAGTTATTGTTCTTCCGGATATATTCATCTACATGAAGTACGTGAGGAAGGACAAGCGACTGTCATTTCGGAGTTTCATTGTAATTGCAGTAATAAGTGCAATAATGCTTATTTACACCATAGTACTGGCGTTGCAGCCTGGTTTTGCGCCAAAGAATACGTCGGTACTGTTTACGTACCTATTCTTATTAGGGGTGCTAATGGTGCCTAAAGCCGTATATGCACTATTCACATTCCTGGTGTCGTTTGTAACAAAGAAGAAAGCCGAACCTATAGCGTGCACCCTTGCCGTACTGTCATTAGGGACGGTGATTTACGGAAGCACGGTGGGGATAAGACAGATTGAAGTTCACCAGGACACATTCTATTCCACCGACCTGCCTGCAGCTTTTGACGGTTACCGGCTGGTACTCATAGCCGATGCTCACGTGGGTAGTTTTATAGGTTGGCAGAAACCCATATTGGAGAAATTCGTTGACGTCGTTATGGCACAGAAAGCAGATGCAATTCTCTTTGCCGGCGACCTGCAGAACATGCACCCCGACGAATTGGAAGTGGCAAGAAAACAACTGGAAAGGATACAAGCAAAAGACGGAGTATTCTCCATTTTAGGCAATCACGACTACGCAGGTTATCTTGGTGAAACTCAGGGCGTAATGAAAAAATCCGAAAGTAAGACTCAAAGCATGCAACGCTCCTTCGGATGGAACCTCCTGATGAATGAGAATGCCATCATAAGACGCGGCAACGACTCCATAGTTATTGCCGGAATGGAGAACGAAGGACAGAAACATTTCCCCAGAAAAGGCGACATAAAAAAGACTATGAAGGGCATAGGCAAAGACGCCTTTGTCATAATGCTACAGCACGACCCTACAGCGTGGAAGACAGAAATACTGCCGCAGACAAATGCGCAGCTTACCGTAAGCGGTCATACCCACGGCGGTCAGGTGTCGCTCTTCGGACTTCATGCCGCTGAGTTTGCATACGACGAATGGGGAGGAAGGTATGACGAGGGAGACCGAACGCTTTACGTGACGACAGGTCTTAGCGGATTTGTTCCCTTCAGACTTGGTTTGCCAGCAGAAGTGGTGGTGATGACTTTACGAAGGAAGAATTACGAAGGAGGAATTACGAAGTAAGAAGTAAGATATGAAAGTATTATTATTAGGCAGTGGAGGTAGAGAGCACGCCTTAGCATGGAAGATTGCCAAGAGCGAGCAAGTGGAGAAACTTTTTATAGCGCCAGGTAATGCCGGTACTACGGACTGTGGTGAGAATGTAGCCATCAGCGCCGACGACTTCGAAGGTCTTAAGGACTTCGTCGTTGCCGAAGGCATCGATATGGTTGTTGTTGGTCCTGAGAACCCGTTGGTAAAGGGCATCTACGACGATTTCCTCAACGACGTGAGGACGAAGGACATTCCCGTCATAGGTCCTTCGAAGGCTGGTGCCGTATTAGAGGGCTCAAAGGACTTCGCCAAAGGATTCATGCAGCGCCACAACATACCCACAGCACGTTATGCCACCTTCGACGGTGAGCACCTACAGGAAGGACTCGCCTTTCTGGAAGGTCTTAAAGCACCTTACGTACTGAAGGCCGACGGACTCTGTGCCGGCAAGGGTGTGCTGATACTCCCCACCCTCGAGGAAGCTAAGAAAGAGCTCAAGGAGATGCTCGGCGGAATGTTCGGCAACGCCTCGTCGCGAGTAGTAATAGAGGAGTTCCTCAGCGGTGTAGAGTGTTCTGTGTTTGTGCTTACCGACGGCAAGCACTACAAGATACTGCCCGAGGCCAAGGACTACAAGCGCATAGGTGAGGGTGACAAAGGTCTGAACACGGGCGGCATGGGTTCGGTAAGTCCTGTGCCCTTCGCCACAGAAGAGTGGATGAAGAAAGTTGAAGACAGGATTATCAAGCCCACCGTAGAAGGTCTTTACAAAGAAGGCATAGACTACAAAGGATTTATCTTCTTCGGACTCATCAACGTTGAGGGCGAGCCTATGGTTATAGAGTATAACTGCAGGATGGGCGACCCCGAGACAGAGAGTGTGATGCTAAGACTGAAGAGCGACATAGTAGATCTTTTCAAGGGTGTTGCTGATGGTGACCTTGACAAGCGCACCATAGAGTTTGACCAGCGTGCTGCAGTTTGCGTGATGCTCGTCAGCGGCGGTTACCCCCAGGAATACAAGAAGGGTATCAGCATCTTCGGAGCTCAGGATGCTGCCAGCGGAGAGTCTATAGTATTCCACGCAGGAACAGCGATGAAAGACGGTCAGCTGGTTACCGCAGGCGGCAGAGTCATCGCCGTCTCGTCGTACGGCGCCGACGGCAAAGAGGCGTTAGCCCGCTCTATGGAGGCCGCCAAGAAGATAGACTTTGAGGGGAAATACTTCCGCAGAGACATAGGATTGGACATTTTATAGACTATATTCAGTGTTAAGATACAGACAGAACAGGATTGTAGAAAGCAGTCTTACACTACCCGTAGTAGCCGTAGCTACGCTGATACTCTGGTGTGTGGTGTTGTGCTTTAAGGACTTTGCTTTGGAAGAGGTCCTTCCGAAGCTGGGCATCCTCTCGCTGAGCACGTACCTTATGATGCTCCTGAACAACGAGAATGCCCTCATCCGCATCTACAGTCGTATGGTGTCGTGTATGTTCCTGCTCATAAGCACATCGGCTATATTCAACATCATATCCCTTAGGGCAGTACTCTGTCAGCTGGGTTTCATCATCATGATATCCCTGCTCTTCAAGAGTTACCAGGACCGTTCAAGCACAGGATTAACCTTCTACGCCTTCCTTTGCTTAGGGCTCATCAGTATGGTATATATAAAGGTATTATACCTTGTGCCGTTCCTGTGGTTAATGATGATAACGTTCCTTATGTCGTTCAGCATAGGTACCATCTCCGCCTCAGTCTTAGGAGTATTGACACCATACTGGTTTGTAGGATGTATCGCGCTGGTAATGCAGGACTCTACGTGGTTCGAAGGACACTTTGCGCAGATATTCACCTTCTCGACAGACATTTCGGAGTTGAGTGTCAACGAGGTAATCCTCTTCACCGTACTCTTCGTATTTGGAGTATTGGGAGCCATTCACTTCATACTCTTCAACTATCAGGACAAGATACGTACCCGACTGTTTTACTATCTGCTAATAGAGCTGTCGGTACTCATCGGGGTGATGACCCTTCTGCAGCCTTGCGACAGCGAGTTCCTCCTGCCCATACTTATTGTCACCGTCAGTCCGCTGATAGCACACTTCGTGTCGCTTACCCACAGCAGGCTGTCAAACATTATGTTCCATATCATCATTCTCACCATAACTCTCTGTATTGTATATAACATATGGAAGCCCTTATTGAAATTCTAAACGGCTGTGGATACTGGGGAATGCTCATTGCAGCCTTCCTTGCAGGCTCCTTTTTCCCTTTTAGCAGCGAGGCTGTCATGCTGGGGCTGTTGGCTACCGGACTCGATGCCGACATGCTTATAGTGTATGGTTCCATAGGCAACGTGCTGGGTTCCGTCTTCAACTACTGCGTAGGTCGTATGGGCAACTTAGAATGGATAGAGCAGTACCTCCACGTAAAGAAGGAAGACCTTGACAAAGCCCAGCGGTTTATGGCAGGACGAGGAGCGTGGATGGGGTTCTTTGCCTTCATACCCTTTCTTGGCAGCGCCATCACAATACTGCTGGGACTGATGCGTGCCAACGTCCCCGTGACGATAACCAGCATCACCATAGGAAAGGTGCTTCGCTACGTCATCCTGATATATGGAGCGCAGTGGATTGCCGCCTTATTTTAATTCTTTAACTTCCATATCTTCATTGTTTAGACTAAAATAACTACCTTTGCAGGTTGAAAAATTACTTTTATAAGATGAAACAATTCAAAGTAGTGGACTACATCCTCGGTTGGGTAGCATTCTTCATTGCTACCATAGTGTATTGCTCCACAATAGAACCTACAGCTTCCTTCTGGGACTGTCCTGAGTTTATTACTACGGGTTACAAGTTAGAAGTGGGCCACCCCCCAGGTGCTCCGTTCTTCATGCTTACCGCCAACCTGTTCACGCAGTTGGTAAGCGACCCGTCGATGGTTGCCAAGATGGTTAACACAATGAGTGCGCTCCTTTCAGCCACCTGTATCCTGTTCCTCTTCTGGACTATCACCCATCTGACGCGTAAGCTTATTCTCAAGGACTGGTCGGAGATGAATATGGCAAAGCTCATTGCCATAGAGGCGAGCGGTATGGTGGGAGCGCTGATATACACCTTCAGCGACACCTTCTGGTACTCCGCTGTCGAGGGCGAGGTATATGCCTACTCCTCCGCCTTTACCGCAGTAGTGTTCTGGTTGATACTGAAGTGGGAGGACCACGCCGACGAGCCTCATTCTGACCGCTGGTTGGTTCTTATAATGTATATGACAGGACTCTCCATCGGTGTGCACCTGCTCAACCTGCTGTGTGTGCCCGCCATTGTCCTTGTCTATTACTACCGTCGTTTCCCCGATGCCGACCTGAAGGGTTCTCTTATAGCACTCTTCATTTCATTCGTCATTGTAGGAGCTATCCTTTACGGTGTCGTTCCGGGCATCGTCACCGTGGGCGGCTGGTTTGAGTTGTTATTTGTCAACGAGTTAGGCTTCGCGTTCAACACGGGTCTCATAATATACATCATTCTGCTTACAGCCACCGTGCTGTGGGCAATCTACGAGACGCAACAGGACAAGAGTCTTATGCGCCAGAATGTTTCCTTCGTAGCTTCTGTAGCCCTGTTGGGTATTCCTTTCTTCGGCTACGGATGGTCATCAGTAATCATCGGTGTTGTAGTACTTGCCGCATTGTGGTTCGTACTAAGAATAAAGAAGGAGAAGGCTGTACTCGTAACGGCACGAATGAAGAATACAGTACTGCTGTGTATGCTGATGCTTATGATTGGTTACTCAACATACGCCGTTATCGTTATTCGTTCCGACGCCAACCCTCCTATGGACCAGAACTCTCCTGAGGACATCTTCACTCTGGGTTCATACCTCAGTCGCGACCAGTATGGCGACAGTCCCCTACTCTACGGACAGGCATACACTTCGCAGGTAGCCTTCGATGTTGACGGAGCATACTGCAAGCCCCGAATGAAAGAGGGAGCACCGATATATCAGCGCAAGGAGAAAGCTTCTGCTGACGAGAAAGACTCGTACTTCATAGTAAGTCACAAGAACAAATATGTCTATGCACAGAACATGCTGTTCCCACGAATGCATGATTCCAGCAGAGCGGGTGCTTACGAGAGTTGGATGTCAGGAGCTCCTACCTGGCTACGTGGCGGACGCGACATTCCCTACGATCGCTGCGGTGAGCCTATCACGGTACACATGCCCTCACAGCTTGAGAATATCTTCTTCTTCCTCTCCTATCAGTGTAACTTCATGTATTGGCGTTACTTCATGTGGAACTTCGCTGGTCGTCAGAATGACATTCAGGGAAATGGAGAGTTAGAGCACGGCAACTGGATTACAGGTTTCTCGTTCATCGACGACGCACGCCTTGGCAGTCAAGACCTGCTTCCCGACGAACTGAAGAACAATAAGGGACATAACGTCTTCTACTGTCTGCCGCTGATACTCGGTCTGCTGGGTCTTTTCTGGCAGGCATATCGCGGTCAGCGCGGCATCAGACAGTTCTGGGTGGTATTCTTCCTGTTCTTCATGACAGGTCTTGCCATCGTAGTATATCTTAACCAGACACCTATGCAGCCTCGTGAACGCGACTATGCCTACGCCGGTTCGTTCTACGCCTTCGCTATCTGGTGCGGTATGGGTGTTGCTGCTATCATTGACATCCTCAAGAAGCGACTGAAACTCGACGGCACCTTTATCGCTGCTGTCGTTGCAGTAGTAACACTGCTCGTTCCTATACAGATGGCATCACAGACCTGGGACGACCACGACCGCTCAGGACGTTATACCTGTCGCGACTTCGGTCAGAACTACCTTATGACGCTGCAGGACGAGGGTAATCCTATAATATTCACCAACGGTGACAACGACACCTTCCCACTCTGGTACAACCAAGAGACGGAGGGTGTGAGGACCGACGCACGAGTATGTAACCTCAGTTACTTGCAGACAGACTGGTACATAGACCAGATGATACGTCCTGCATACGACTCTCCTTCGCTGCCTATCACGTGGCCGCGACTCGACTACTGCGCAGGAACCAACGAGTATGTAGAGGTAGTGCCCGAGGCTAAGGAGCAGATTATAGAACTTTACAAGGAAGATCCCGAATATGCTAAAGCGCATTTCGGTGAGGAGCCTTTCGAACTCGCCAACATACTGAAGTACTGGGTTCGTTCAAAGGATAAAGAAACTCACATCATTCCTACCGACACCGTTTACGTCACCATAGACAAAGAGGCTGTAAGGAAGAGCGGTATGATGATTGCTTCCGACAGCATCCCCGACAAGATGGTTATCTCGCTGAAGGGTAAGAGTGCTCTTTATAAGGGCGACCTCATGATGCTTGAGATGATTAGCAATGCTAACTGGACACGTCCTATCTACGTTGCTATCACCGTAGGAGCAGACAACTACATGAATCTTGGCGACAACTTCATACAGGAAGGTCTTGCTAACCGCATCACTCCGTTTACGACAGCGGGCGACGACGCAAAGAGCTTCGATACTGAGAAGGTTTACAAGAACATGATGACACGCTTCAAATACGGCGGCATGAACGTGAAGGGTGTGTATCTCGACGAGACGGTGATGCGTATGTGCTATACCCACCGCAGACTCTTCGCACAACTTGCGCTGCACCTCATAGCAGAGCATAAGGACGACAAAGCAAAGAAAGTTCTTGCGTATGCTAAGGAACAACTGTCGGAGGATAATATTCCTATGAATTTCCTCGGTGGCGGTATAGAAATAGCTAAGGCTTATGCCCTCCTCGGGATGAAGAAGGAAGCGAAGGATGTCCTGTCGAAGGTCTTCGAGAACTCTCGTCAGTATCTCCGCTACTACACATCGTTCAACGGCAGCACACTGATAAGCTACCAGCAGGAGTGTCTTACACAAATGTACATCATGAGCGAGTGTATAGAAGTGGCAGATATGGTTGACAAAGCCTATGCCGACAATATGGCACAGACCCAGAATACATACCTGAAGATATATCAGGACAAGGGTGGACAACTTCCATACTAATGATAATAGAACAACCAAAACCCTGGATAAGGTGGATGTACCCGCGAGCTACCTGGCGAATGAATCGTCAGGAGCACGCTGTATATATAACCTTTGACGACGGTCCCATACCCCAGAGTACTCCCTTCATCCTTGAAACGCTCCGCGAGTATGGTGTGAAGGCAACGTTCTTCATGGTTGGCGATAATGTAAGGAAGTATCCTGAGCTGTACGAACAGATTGTCGCCGACGGACATCAGGTGGGCAATCACACCTTCAACCACTGGGGCGGACTGCGCCATAGTGCGTGGTCTTATGCGCAGAATGTGAAGAAGGCTAACGAGCTTATTCACTCTCACCTCTTCCGTCCGCCTCACGGATGGATGCGGTGGGACCAATACCTTTGGCTGAAAAGGAAATACCGCATAGTAATGTGGGACCTTGTCACACGCGACTACTCCAAGTGGATTGACGAACGCGACATAGTAAGAAACGTCATAAGGTACACACGTAACGGTTCCATAATAACGTTTCACGACTCGCTGAAGAGTATTGAGAAACTGAAGACGGCATTACCAAAGTCGCTGGACTTTTTAAAGAGGGAGGGATATGAGTTCAGAACTTTCGAATAAGATAAAAGCTGAGGCGTTACGTCTCGGCTTTTTTGCCTGTGGAATAGCGAAAGCAGAACCCGTCGATGTCGCCACACAACGACAGATGCACGAGTGGCTTGACGTCGGTGGGCATGCTGATATGGCATATATGCTAAACCACGAGGACAAGAGACTTAATCCGCTGCTGCTTATGGACGGCGTGAAGAGCATTGTCTGCGTAGCCCTTAACTATGCCCCGTCGAAGCATTTCCCCGAAGGAGAATACAAGATTGCGGCATATGCCCTCGGTCAGGACTACCACACCATAGTAAAGGAGAAACTCCACCTGTTGGCAAAGGCAATAGGACTCGGGAGCGACGACTATCGTGCGTTCTGCGACAGCGCTCCGGTATTGGAACGCTACTGGGCTGTTAAGGCGGGATTAGGATGGATAGGCCGCAACCACCAACTCATCATTCCCCACGCAGGGAGCATGTTCTTCCTTGGGGAACTGTTCATAAAGGAGGAGACTGACTACGACAAGCCTATGGAGAACCACTGTGGCGACTGTCATAAGTGCATCGACGCATGTCCCACGAAGGTATTGGGGACGGACCCTTTCTGTGCCGAACACTGTCTTAGCTACCAGCTGATAGAGAACCGTAAGGAACTCTCCGACGAGGCGAAGAACACTATGGGAGACACCATCTACGGCTGCGACCGCTGTCAGCAGGCTTGTCCCTGGAACCGTTTTGCCTCTCCCTCTTCGGAGCCTCAGCTGCAACCGAAGGAGGAGCTGCTTAATATGACACGCACAAAATGGGAACAGCTCTCGGAAGAAGACTACCGAAAGCTGTTTAAGGGTAGCGCGGTAAAGCGCGCGAAATACGAAGGGCTTATAAGGAACATCAAAGCCGCCGCAGAAAAGGAACCTGTTAGTCCTGCTCGTCGAGAGGGAACAGACCGTAAAGCTTAGCGTCAATCATGTCGGTGACCTTCTGGAAGTCATGCATGTTATCACCAAACTTACACGTATCACCATCAATGATAATAAGGTGTCCTTTGTACGTCTTTATCCAGTCTTCATAGCGCTGGTTCAGTCCCTGAAGATAGTCTATACGTATTGATTTCTCAAACTCCCTACCCCTCTTTTGTATCTGTGACACGATGTTTGGTATTGTAGAACGGATATATATCATCAGGTCGGGCAACTTCACAAGCGACATCATGAGGTCGAAGAGGTCGGAATAGTTGTCGAAGTCTCTGTCCGACATCATGCCCATCTCGTGAAGGTTTGGCGCGAAAATCTTTGCATCTTCAAAGATTGTTCGGTCCTGTATTATCACCTCTTTGCTTTTTGATATTTCGACAACCTCCTTAAAACGCTTATTTAGGAAATACACTTGAAGGTTGAAAGACCATCGTGGCATATCTGCGTAGAAATCGTCAAGATAAGGATTGTTATCTACTGGCTCGAATCGTGGAATCCATCCGTAACGTTTTGCGAGCATCGTGGTTAGAGTTGTTTTTCCACTTCCAATATTTCCTGCTACTGCTATATGCATAATTACTGATTTTTAGTTGTTATCAAAATAATCCGAAAAGTTGTGCATCTATTCTATCGACAATAGCTCCGAAGTCCTTCTTGTTATTAAGAAAATCGATATCGTCCTTCTCCACCACCAGTATTTTTCCTTTATACTTCTCGAAGATGAACTCCTCGTACTTTTGGTTCAGGTTCTTCAGGTAGTCGAGTTGTATTGTCTGTTCATAGTCTCGTCCCCGTTTCTGAATATTGGTAACGAGGTGAGGCACCGATGCTCTGAGGTATATCATCAGGTCAGGATATTTCACCATCTGCAACATATTGTCGAATAGTTCCATATACGTCTCGTAGTCGCGGTCGGTAAGGTGTCCCATCATCTTATTTACTGCGGTGAACACATATACACCTTCGAATATCGAGCGATCCTGAATGACGTTCTTGCTACTCTCTGCTATCTCCAAGAGGTCACGAAAGCGCTGTTTCAGGAAATACACCTCCAGGTTAAACGACCACCTGTGGATATCCTTATAGAAGTCCTCGAGGTACGGATTGTAGTCCACCGCCTCGAAGCGTGGTTCCCATCCGTAGTGGTCGGCGAGCAACTGCGTCAGCGTTGTCTTTCCGCTACCTATATTTCCTGCTACAGCAATATGCATAACCGCTTATCCTTGCATTTCGTAAACTATCTTCATTATAGACTTTCCTAACTCGTCAGCCTCGTCCATAGAGTGGGCCTCGCTATACACGCGGATGATGGGCTCTGTATTCGACTTACGCAGGTGTACCCACTTCTCGGGGAAGTCTATCTTTACTCCGTCGATATCGTTAACCTTTATGCCGTCCTTTCCGCTATACATCGTCTTTACCTTCTCGAGTATAGCGTCAACATTAGTGTCGGCAGTAAGGTCGATGCGGTTCTTTGCTATAAAATAGTCCGGGAAGGAGCGACGCAGCTCGCTTGCCTTCACGCCTTTCTGTGCCAGACTTGACAGGAAGAGAGCTATTCCTACGAGGGCATCACGTCCGTAGTGACACTCAGGATATATCACTCCACCGTTTCCTTCACCACCGATGACAGCGCCTACTTCCTTCATCTTCGTCGTTACGTTAACCTCACCGACGGCGGCTGCAGAATATTCTCCTCCGTGCTTCTCGGTAACGTCTCTGAGAGCCCTTGTAGAACTGAGGTTGCTAACGGTGTTGCCCTTAGTGTGCGACAGCACGTAGTCGGCAACACTCACAAGTGTATATTCCTCGCCGAACATCTTTCCGTCCTCGCAGATAAACGCCAGACGGTCCACGTCGGGATCGACAACGATACCCAAGTCGAAGCCGCCAGCCTTCATCTTATCCATAATCTCGGTGAGGTTCTTCTCCAGCGGCTCCGGGTTATGTGCGAAGTCACCTGTCGGGTCGCCGTTAAGAATCTCGTACTTCACACCGAGTTCGTCGAGCAGCTTAGGAAGAATAATTCCTCCTACACTGTTGATAGCATCTACGCATACACGGAAGCCCGCCTTACGAACTGCCTCGCGGTCAACGAGTTCCAGCGACAGCACATCGTCGATATGCCATTGGTCAGCCTCATCGCAGTTGATGTAATGTCCTAACTTATCAACGTCAGCATACTCAAAGTCTTCTTTCTCTGCCAGCTGAAGAACCTTTGCTCCGTCGGCAGCAGTAAGGAACTCACCCTCTCTGTTCAGCAGTTTAAGAGCATTCCACTGACGTGGATTATGACTCGCCGTGAGAATAATACCTCCGTCGGCGCCCAGTGTGCTTACGGCAAGCTCTGTCGTCGGTGTTGTAGCCAGTCCTATGTTAACCACGTCGAAGCCTACACCCATCAGTGTGCCGCATACTACCTGGTCAACCATAACACCCGAGATACGGGCATCGCGTCCTACTACTATTGTCGGACGGTTATTATTGAACTCTGCATCACGACCTACTCCTCCCTGTTGTTTTATGAAGGTAGCGTATGCAGTTACGAACTTTACTATATCCAGTGGATTGAGGGTGTCTCCAGTAGCACCACCTATTGTTCCACGTATTCCTGAAATTGATTTTATTAGTGTCATTATATTAATGTTTTATAGTCCTCTTTCAAATGATATTGAGTAGAAGCAAGGATAAACGTTTGCTGAGGCGTTAGACTGTCCCTGTGGACTGGGCACGATGAGGTTCACACGTGCTATCTCGTCGTCTGCCTTCATTCGTCTTCCCACCTTGATATACTTAAACGGTACGAGCCAGCCACCAGGTACTGATGTGCCGTAACGCAGCGCCATAACGCTCTGTCCTGCTACGAAGGAAGCGGTATATGTGCCACTCGTATTGCTTACACTCATCTTATCCACAATAGACGAGTAGAGCAGCGAGTTGTTGCTTGATATTATAGAGTCGGTGAGCAGGTTCTTCTCTGTATAACGACACAGCACCGTAGCCACTTCTCCGTTCTTAATCTTCTCACCACATCCCTTGCTGACTATCTGCATATACACACCAGTATTGTTTATTACAACATACTCATTCTTGCTGACATCGGTGGTAGAGTCATTCTTCTTGAACTCGGCCTCGGTGATTACCTTGATAGACATATCCTGTATGAACTTCGAGATAGCACCGTTCTCGCGGTCTCTCTGTTCTGCGTATGTCTCGCTTTTGTTACATCCTACGACACACATCAGTGTAGCAATAACAGGAAGTACGAATAATAATTTCTTCATTTTATCTTGTTTTTATTAATTTTCTGTAGTCAAATCCATAATGGCTTTCTCGGCTATCTTCTCCGCCTCTTCCAAAGAACACTCGAGTCGTCCTCCTGAGGCATTAAGATGTCCGCCGCCATTAAAATATTTCTCTGCCATCTTTGTGCACGAGAAGTTATCTACACTTCGCAGACTCACCCATACAAGGTTCTCTTTCTCGGTGTCTTCACGAAGTGATATGCTCAACTGCATTCCCTTTATCTGTAGCGGCATATTCACCAGTCCTTCTGCGTCGCCCTTGATATAGTGGAAACGTGTAAGGTCCTGACGCGACAGCGAGTAGTACGCTGCATGCTGCTTGGGGAACACTTTCAAACGCTGGTACAAGACGTAGCCTATCAGTCGTAGGCGCCACTCGCTGTAGTTATGGAAAACGTTGCGATAAATCTTGTCCTTGTTGATGCCAGTTGTCAACAACTGACTGATGATAAAGTATATCTCTGGGGAACAGGAGTTATAGGTGAAGCCTCCTGTATCTGTCATCATACCACAATAGATGCACGCAGCAATCTTTGAGTTGATGAAACTGAAATCGCCCAACTGCCATATTATCCTGAATACCAGCTCCGAGGTGCTGCAAGCATCGGGGAACGATGCACACACTACAGCATCTACCGAGGGTTCCGGATGATGGTCTATGAGGACCTTCTTTGCTGTTGCCGCTTTCAGCAGTTCGCCCATCGCCGCCGTTCTTTCCGGTTTGTTAAAGTCCATACAGAATATGAGATCAGCCGTCTCTAATGCCGACTTCACAACGTCGGGATGTTTGTCGTAGCGAACAATTTTCTCTGTTCCCGGCATCCACTTCAGGAAGTCTGGGAACATATCAGGTACTGCTACCAATGTCTTCTTGTCGTGACGTCTCAGATATTCCGCCCACGCCAGCGATGATCCTATGGCATCGCCGTCAGGGTTCTGATGACAGCAGACAACGATGTGCTCTGCATCAGCAATAAGCTGACGCAGAGCCACCAGTTGTTCATTGTTTAGCAGGTTTATATCCATTAGAATAATTTGTTTGGATAGACGCCCTCGTCAACAAGACTCTTTATGCGAGCCACTGTGTCTGGGCGGTCTGCGGCGTATGTTACGCCAAACCACTTGCTTGTAGTGTCGAGAACCTTCACTGTTGCTGTCTTCTCGTTGATGAGTTTGTTAACCATCAATGGGATGAAGAACTCTGCCTTCAGGTTTTCCATATTCTTCGGATCAGCAAGGAACTCCTTGAAGTACTCCTCGGAGTGCTGGAAATAGTCGGGTGTGAAGCCCCACATATTCATTGACACAGGAGTATTGTCGTCGATAGCTACCCACTTGCCGTCTTCGTCCTTGTAGCATACAGGACCGTCGGCAGGAACGCGCTGTATCTCTGTGCGCTCTACAACAGTAGTGAGGTTACCCTTTTCGTCCTTCGAGCAGATACCGCGTGCTACGGTACCGTTCTCCGACAGTGTGTTTCCTACACGGAAGCCCACCATAGCATACTGGTTCTTTGCTCCTTCGGGCAACTCTGCGAGGTACTTACCGATAACCTTGAAGGCATCGCGGTTGTAGAAGTCGTCGCAATTGATGACGCAGAAAGGTTCTTTGATGACATCCTTACCCATGAGGACAGCGTGGTTTGTTCCCCAAGGCTTTAAACGTCCTTCGGGAACAGAGAAGCCCTCGGGCAGCGCGTCGAGTCCCTGGAAGCACAGCTCACAAGGGATTTTATCCTGGTACTTTGAAAGAATCTGTGTACGGAATTGCTCCTCGAAATCCTTACGAATTACCCATACTACTTTTCCGAATCCCGCTTCTATAGCGTCATAGATGCTGTAGTCCATGATGGTTTCACCATTTGGTCCCAGTCCATCAAGCTGCTTTAGACCGCCGTAGCGGCTTCCCATTCCAGCAGCTAATAAAAACAATGTAGGTTTCATTGATGTTTGTTTTTTATTTAGTAATAAATTGATGTGCAAAAGTACTAATTTTCCTTGAAACACACAACGACAATACCAAATAAATATCTTAAAGTTTCATAAGACGGCTTAGAATGGGTATCCAATGGCGAAGTGCAGGGTCTGTACATCCTTGAATTTTCCTATGTTGAAATAGCCGCTACGACCTGTGTCGTAAGGCATGTGCAAACCGACACCCCAGTCTAAGCGCAATACAAGGAAGTCGAAGTCATAACGAATACCCACGCCGGTGCCGAGGGCCATCTCCTTAAACATATTCTTCATCTTGAAATGAGCTCCAGGCTGGTCTTTCTTGGTCGTTGACTTCACATCCCACACGTTACCAGCATCAAGGAATATTGCGCTATAGAGACTTCCAAACAAGCGATATCTCCACTCAAGGTTCATAACGAGTTTCATCTCTCCCACCTGTGCAAGATAGCTCTCGTCACGACTTGTAAACTGTGCGTTTCCGGGACCTACCCCTCGCATAGGGAAAGCACGTATGCTGTTGGCGCCACCCACATAGAACTGTTCACTGTGGGGCGCTATAGAGCTGTTTCCGTATGGCAAGACTACGCCGGCATTGACATGACCTACCAACTGTGAATTTGAGTTAAGCAACCATGTTTTTGTAAAGTTTGTTTCTACCTTCAGGAACTGTGCATACGCCGTCTTATAAAGCTTCTTGTCTTCGTCGTTCCACCTCTTCCCTCCTATCATCATTCCGAGCGACACCAGATTGCCGGCTTCTGTTAGCGTAGTTTCCCAGTATATCGGGTTGAGATAACTACTCGGACTATTGTATATGTACGAGTAGCGCATCTTTGGAATGAACTTGTTGGCAAGCGACACCGCCAGATACGGCTGTTTCTTTATTATATTCTCAAAATCCGCCGTCGTTCTGTTAAGATACTGGTACTGGAGCGTTAGCGGACTGAACTCGTGGGAGCTCTGTTCCGACGTCTTCCACTTATATATCCACTCTGCCGAGAAAGTATTCATATTGAAATAACCGGACCTGTTGATAACGTTGTTGGACAGTCGGGCTGTTGTCGTGGGCGTTGAGAAGAAAAGCCTGCGACGACGTCTGCCTTCTTTGGCTCTGCGCACTCTGTTGCCTCCGAAGAAGGGGGCAACAATCCTCGGGAACTCTACCGAGATATCGTAACCATATTCGTATGAATTTTTCAACGAGGACCCTCCGCGGGTCTGCCATTCGTAGTTTCCGTGCAGGTTGATGTCTAACTTCTCACCTCCACGGAAGGCGTTGCGTTTTGTAAGACCAACTACGAGCTCCGGACCGAAACGTCCTATGGTGCTGTTCTTTGCTCGTGTCTCTATGTAGAAGTCATAGGGTTTCTCGAAGATACACGTCAGCGCCAGGTCAAGAGTGTCACAGTTCTCTGTAGTGTCACGTGGAGTGAACTTAAAGTCAACCATACTATATATTCCCGTGCTCGTGATCTTGTTCAGAGACTCAAGATATTTCTCATAGCTGAATAACTGACGGGGGCGTAACTTCACGTCTGCCATAAGCACACGCGGACGTATAGGAGGACGCTTTCCCTTGAAAGCTATCGACAGATGGCGGAACTTGAATATTGAGTCAGGACGTTCCATAAATGTTTTACGGAACTCCACAGCGACATTTCCTATATACCACTGCTTCTGTGCTTCTATAGGCATATTGGCAACGGGCTCCATACGCAACTGTATCTTTCCAGGCGTCTCAAGAGAGTCGGCGAAGAACGACGAGTAACCGCTCTGGTAGTAGTAATAACCGTTATTCTTGAAAAGTGTGGCAATACGCGAACGCTCCGATTCAAGAGCTGCCACGTTGAACGGATCGCCACGATGAATTACGGCGTCGCTCATATTGCTGCGTATCAGGCTGTCTGCCTTCTGCGGGTAGTTACGATATTCTATGGAGTCAAGCCTGTATAGCTCACCCATATTCACGGTGTATCCTATCTTTGCCTTCTTTGGATTTTTCATCGTGAATGTGTCGTAGTTAACAGTGCCCTTAAAGTATCCGTAGTTCTTCATTACCTGCTGGGCGACGAGTGCTCTAAGCTCCGGGTTCACCCAACTCATCAGTACGGGCTCCTTTCCAAAGGTCTTGGTCATCCACTTGGCAAACATTCCATGACTCTGACTGAAGGCATTGTATATCCACAGTCTGTAGGGCAGCGTACGGTGGTAGCTGCTGCCGAAGAGGGCTCCGTTAGGGGCTGTAGCGAGTGCTGCCTCCAATTCGGCTTTCATATTTTCGGCATATTCACCTTCGTCGGCATTGACGTACTTTATCTTCTCCAAGCCTATAAACAACTGATCGTCATCGGGTACCAGCTTAGTGGTGTTGCACCCGACCAACAACAACAGTGCCGTTATATATATGTATATGTATTTATTTCTTCTCATTTTCCTCTTCCCTTCTCACTGTTACGCTGTCGCGCGGTGCTGGTGGCATCACGGGTTTATCCGACTTAAAATTAAAGATGTCGCCCAGCGTCTGCAGCGAACGTCGCCAGATGAAGCTGCCGCCATACTGCTGGGTGTAACCGTCTAACCAGTCATATACATTATTATTATAGAATACGGTGACATACTTGTTGGCGGTATTGTCAAGACGGTACTCCAGACTGACATTATCAAAGAACGAGCGGTTGCCTTGCGGGATGTTTGAACCTGTTGAAACCTTTCCGCCTACCGTCACCTTTACGCGATTATTCCAGAAACGTTTAGCAAACTTAAACGAATAGTCAGTATGCATATTTCCCTTCGCGTCGGTGGCGTTGTCAACACCTACGGAAAGGTCGAGCGTGCGTAGTGCGTGACCTGTAATATTGTTTATCTCGTTCTGCAGGAACGAACTGAGTGCCGAGTTCATTGAGAATCCGTTGGTATTACCATCGGCAAGGTACATTCCTGTGGTGAGCATCGTTACGGCAAGTTTTCCGCGCTGCTCCACACCCATTGTCTGTAACTCGTTATGTATTGTCTGGTCTTCCGGGGCGTCAAGAGTAAATTCGAGTCCCATATCTGACAGCGTCTTTGTTATGTTCACACCACACTCGAAGTTTACAGCCCTACCTTGTCCTCCGCTGTTCGATACTGTTGCCTTCACACGTTCCGTAGCGGCAATATTCAGTCTTGGGTTCATCGGGTCGCCGTTGAACTCTATGTAACTGCCGTCCTTGATGGTAAAGGTCTTCAGCGGAATTATGGGGAGCGAATACTTCATCTCTCCGTTGCTCAGGTTGTACTTTCCTATTATCTGTATGTTGTCAACATTATTATACTTCATGCGCAGATTTCCTCCACCCATCAGGTCAACGTAGTTCGAATGGTCTTCGTTGAGGTATGCCATAATGTGTGCTCCCTCCTCGATGGCCAACGTGAGGTCCATATCGAAACCTGACAACGGCGGACGTTCTGTCGCCACAAGTGTGGTGTCGCTGAAGTCTTTGAAATCTACCAACTCGTCAAGATGGTTGTCTGTCGTCAGCGGCGAATCACGCAGTACGTACGACATATCAGTGCTACCGAGGACGTCAAGTTTTCCGCGCATCTTCAGCTTACTCATAGGCCCCTCCATCATACCGAAGAAGTTCACAAAAGCCTTGCCGAAAGCAATGCTGCGTCTATTTTCTTTTGCATTAATAATCTGATAGTTACGCGCAACCATTCGAGCTTTCATATAAACGTCGTCAAGATTGCTGAAGTTTATGTTTCCTGATATGTTCAGAGGGTTCTCGTTGTGTCCGTAGAGCTCAAAGTTCTCAAGCATCAGGTTGCTATCTATTATCCTTACGGGATCATTAGAAAAACGCAACTCTACCCCGTAAGGCTCACTGAATATGTAGCATGAGTCAAGGAACACCTCACCGTTCATCTGTGGTTTCGACAGCGAACCTTTGAGAGCAAGCTCTCCTTCGGCATATCCTCTGAGACCAATAATCTTGTCAGGAACAAAACCGTTGACCAGCGACAGCGGTGTGCGGTTGAGTGATAGCGTAACGTCTAAGTTACCATCTCCGTCAGGATTATACGAGCCTGTCAGGTCGCCGATGTCTTTACCGTTACGATAGAGCACACCGTCAACGAAGTGTGTGCCGTCGCCCTTCGGGATATACACGAAGTCGGTAGCAAGGTCGCCCATATAGTTATGCTCGTAGGTCATTTTATCTACCGACAGCGACGAAGCCACACTAGTATTCTCTTTGGTTTGTATTATGTGGAAGTCGCCGTTCATAATTCCTGATACCGAGGGAGCGTAGGGCACTACCGAGAGCACCTGTTGCAGGTCGAACCGCGTCATGTTCAGCGTTATGTCCTGCAGCGCTTCTACATTGTCGTCGTTGGTGTAAAGACTTACTGCCTGTCCGTCTTCTGCCCTCACGGCGAGTCGTGCCGACAGTCGTTTGTCTTCGCTGAGGAAGATGTAGTTATCGTCGTTGACGCTGAATTTCTTATATCCCAATATCGTCTCGTCGCTGAGCAGTCGCAGTCTGATGCCTTCTGTCTCCATAATAGCCTCAGCACCGAGTTTCACTCCCAGGCGGTCCTTGTCGTCGTACAGCTTCACATTGACTCCTGCTCCGTGCTCTAACAGATAGCCGTCGAAGAGTGCGTTGAAGGTGTACTGCGGGTTCGACTCGAAGTTCTGCACTTGTCCGCGGAAGGTCATATTAACGTCGCTGGACTCCACAAAGAACTGTATCTTGTCCAGATGTACGCTGTCGGCAATGAGTTTGTTCACCTCAAGGTCTCCGTTAATGCCCTCTTCCGGCGATGACGTCATATCCATTCGTGCGTCCTCAAAGACTATTCCGAAGCGTGCGAGAACGGTGCTTACGAAGTTGTTGCTTCCTGCAGACAGACTCACTCTTGCTACGGGCAACAGCTTGCGCAGCGATGCCTGGTCTATGCGTCGTGCTTCAAGGTCGCTATTCAGTTGTTTCGACATTCTGTCGCCGACAGCCATCAACCACTTATATCCTCCCTGTGCGTCGGCGTTTAGGTAGAAGTCGCCACAGCTCACCACAGCGTGTGTGGTGTCGCGACTGGTAAGTATGTCGAAGTCGAGTGTTTCGGGGTAGTAGGCGTTTAAGGAGTCCTGTAGCATCACGTTGTCTAACGTTCCCTGTACATCGTAGTATTCGTCCATATCTGTCGTCACATCTACGTGTCCGCAGAGCGCCACTATTAGCGGCTGTTCCGCCAGTTTCAGGTTATACAGGTCGGCATGTTTCAGGTCGGCAGTCACCGTAGCGTGCATCAGTTTGCTGTTTGTCTGTGCGCTGAGGTTTATGAGTCCTTTCAGCAGCGGGTTATTGGCGTCGATGTTCGAGCGTATCACACCGTTGTGCATCGTAGCCTTCGCCGTTATTCCGTCGAGGTTGTAATTGCCGTAGTTGAATTTGTGTATTGTGGCGGTAGCGTCGAGTTGCGTTCTTGGCGACATGATGTCTGTTCCTGCACCTTTCACGTTTGCCTCGCCGGTAAACGGTCCCAGTCCCATTCCTGGCAGGAAGTGCTGCAGCTGTAGGTTGTTTGCCTTCACCACAGCGTCGTAGCGCATGCTCTTAATGTCTATTCCACCGTCAATCTTCACGCTTCCCCCACCTTCTGTTGCTACGAGGTCTGTCCTGTAGCTGCTGCCGTTGACGCGTACATTACCTTTCATTCCTATGCCGTGAGGTATGCGTACGCCGTCCATCGGCACGAGGGCTGTCACGAAGTTCATATTCTCCGTCCTCGCCTCCACATCGACGTTAGCAAGCAACTTGTCCATATTATCTACGTTGGCGGCAACACCGTTGGCTTTTATTGTGAAGGCTGTAGGCAACGAGGCGTACAGACCGGTGATATCTACATGTTTCATGTTTCCTGCCATCACCGCCTTCACCGTCATCGGCTGGTTGGGATATTCGCGTTTGAACTTCTCGGGCAGGTCACCGAGGAACAGCATGATGTCCTGCTTGCCTATCTGTCCGTCGGCTTTCAGGTGCATCTCCCCGGGGTTCTTGTCGTCGAAGGTGTTCATATCCATTACGAAGTCGGCATCAAGATATGAGTTTGGAGTCCTCAGACGCATTGCCGGCAGGTATATCTTTGCGCTGTCCAGACGCACAGGACCTGTCAGTTCGCTGACATCTATGCCGCTCTTCTCCTTGAATGCTAACTGTCTGATGTTCAGTCGCAACTCGGGGTCACAGTAGTACAGCGAGTCTATCCCCACGTTTACGTTTGTCAGCGCTATGTGGTTGACGTCGAGTCCGTCAACGGTCTTTTCGTAGTTCAGGTCGTAGTTCAGTCTGCCGTCGTTCCAATCGAACTTCCCTACAATGTATTCTCCTTTCAACAGGTCGAAGCGTCCTCCCGTAGCCTGCGCCTTGTCCATGTATGCCTGAACCTGCATGGAGTCGCCAGGCATGTGTACGGTGACGTCGCTGCGCACCACCCTGAGGTCCTCGACGTTGATCTTCCATCGTGTCTCACTCTCTGTGGTGTCTGGCGGCACGCTGTCGCCAAGGGCCACATCGACGAGTGCTCCCATTATCTCTGCCTCGTCAAGACGCACCGTCTCTGCTCCGAGGTCTATGCCGTGACTGGCGGCATACAGTCGTTCCATGCTACCTCTTATCCTGAGGTCGGGCACTTTCTCCTTAGTATTCAGTTTTATGCTGTTCAACTCTAAGGCGTCAATCTCCACGTTTCCGCTGAATAGCGGCAGCAGTCTGACGTCCACAACGATGCTTCTTGCATCCAACACGGTGTCGGTGACGTTCTTCAGCGAGTCGTTAGGCTCTGTGGCAAGTACGCCGTCGATGCCTAAGTCCAGTGGAAACACCAGTTTCACTCTCTCCACCGTGATATTCATTCCAGTCTCTTCCGATGCGTATGCAGCAACTTTCTTCACCGCCCAGTTCTGTACCGGCGGTAAATATATTAGTATTGTCAACAATATGAAGAGGAGTATCGGCGTCAGTATCGCGATGCCTACCCATTTCAAGACTTTCTTCATAATTGCTTCTCTGCGAGTTTCTTAAACAGTTCGTCAGGCAGTGCTGCCTCTGCCCGTATCACTTCTTTTGTCACTGGGTGCACAAACTCTATGCTGCGTGCCAGCAGCGAGATGCTGCCGTCAGGATTGCTGCGGCGTGCCCCATACTTCAGGTCGCCCTTTATTGTACGACCTATCGTCGCCAGCTGACAACGTATCTGGTGGTGTCGTCCGGTCATAAGCTGCACTTCCACGAGGTCGTAGTTCTCGCCCTCGGCAAGCACTCTGTAGCGCAGTAGTGCGTGTTTCGAGTTGGGCACCTCGTGGTCGTAAGCATAACTCTTATTCTGCTTCTCGTTACGCACCAGCCAATGCTCCAACTCCCTATTCTCCCCTCCTTTTTGGGAGGGGCCGGGGGTAGGCTTTCCCGTTACCGCCCAATACGTCTTATGCACCTCTCCCTCCGCAAACATCTTGTTAAGACGTGTCAGCGCCTTCGATGTCCTTGCGAAGACTACGAGTCCCCATACAGGTCGATCAAGACGATGCACCACCCCCAGGAACACATTTCCCGGTTTCTGGTACTTCGTCTTGATGTACTCCTTCACCGTTTCCGATAGCGGTGTATCGCCGGTCTTGTCGCCCTGCACTATCTCACCGCTACGTTTGGAAACAATGATTATGTGGTTGTCCTCGTAAACGACTTCCATATTACATATTCATGCCACCATCAACCTGAATAACCTGTCCGCTTACATAACTTGACAGGTCGCTGGCAAGGTAAACGGCAGTATTAGCGATGTCTTCTACCTGACCGCCACGACGAAGAGGAATCTTCTTCTTCCACTCCTCGCGAACCTCGTCGGGCAGCGCTGCTGTCATTGCTGTCTCAATGAATCCGGGAGCAATAGCATTGGCACGGATACCCTTCGGACCCATCTCCTGAGCTATAGACTTAGCCAGAGCTATCAGACCAGCCTTCGATGCAGCGTAGTTTGCCTGTCCTGCATTACCGTGAACACCTACAACACTCGCCATATTGATGATAGAACCGCCACGCTGACGCATCATCACGGGCACACAGGCGTGGATGAAGTTAAATGCCGACTTCAGGTTCACTGCTATCACAGCATCCCACTGCTGCTCTGTCATGCGAAGCATAAGACCGTCCTTGGTGATACCAGCATTGTTTACAAGGATGTCTATACCACCGAACTCCTCCTTCACTGCTTTCACTACCTCCTCAGTCTGTGCGAAGTCAGCAGCGTTCGATGCGTAGCTGCGAGCCTTAACACCCTTGCCTGCAATCTCTGCCTCTGTCTCCTTATTCACCTCCAAGTCAGTAAATGCAATGTTAGCACCTTCCTCGGCAAACTTAAGCGCTATAGCCTTACCTATACCGCGTGCTGCACCAGTAATCAGCGCAGTCTTTCCAGTTAATAATCCCATATTTTTCTTTCTTTATTTATATAATGTGTTACTTAAGCTTTCCCAAAGCACCATAGACGAACTTCGCCACCAACGGCTTACTCCTCTCCGGCGTCATTCCGTGTCCTAACCTGCCGTAGATGTACGGCACCTCAAGACCCTTGATACAATAATGTGTAATGTCGGCAACGAGTTCCACATTGTCTATGTCGAACTCGCCCTCAGCCTTTCCGTCGGCATACACCTTACGGAACAGCTCTATCTCCGCCTCGTCGAAGTTCTTCCTCACCTTCTCCACCATCCATATATTACGGAAGAAGGCGGCGCGAAGGTTTCCGTTACGCATCACCGTCTCCTTGATAGAGTCAAGGTGGGTGTATATCAACTCCAGAATCTTGTCTTGCGGGGAAGTCCTCTTGGCAGCTACCTCGTCCATCTTGTCGGACAGTCGTTCCAACTCACTCTCGATGACAGCAAAATATACCTCGTCCTTACTTTTGAAATAGGTATATAGTGTACGTCGTCCCTTGCCCGATTGCTGGGCAATATCATTCATTGTTGTATTCTCCAGTCCGTTTTTTGCGAACAACTGGCGTGCAACATCTACCAGTTTCTGTCGGGTTTTTGATATTGACATTCTATTTTATTAATTATTGCACATTATGAGTATCGTGTGCAAAATTATAAGTTTTCTTTGATAATTCCAAATATTTTGGCAAAAATCTTGAAAAGAAAACATCTTGCTCACAGTCAATGAAAACAAAACTGTTAAAAATATTAGTTTTTTACAGGAAAAGTTTGGTGGTATCACAGAAAAGTAGTACCTTTGCACCCGCAAATGAGGAAAACGCCTCAATTTGATACATCGCGGAGTGGAGCAGTTGGTAGCTCGCCAGGCTCATAACCTGGAGGTC
>CAMUVE010000019.1:0-27686 GCA_947163985.1 uncultured Prevotella sp. | reverse complement strand
GTGGACGCTGGTTGTTCCAGTTGTAGGTCAGCATCTGTCCGAAGTAGAAGTAGTCGTCAGGCCAGATAGGATAGAAGTGACTATTGCCGTCCGCATCGACAAGTGTGCGCTCGTCTTCAGTCTCTGGTATCACACCGTCAGCATAGCGGAAGTCACCGTCAGCAAAGCGGTCCTCTACATAGCCACCATAGTCAACATTGTCGGTAACATATATGTTTGCGATACCCGACGAACAATAAGTAGCGTTATTCTCTACATAGTTCTTCGTCGTTGGATCAGACAATGTACCGTCGGTATTGATAGTGTAGAATGTATGAGGCAGACCAGCACCGGTCTTCGTGTTATTATATCTCTTATATAGGTAGAAGCCGTTCAGGTCGTAAGCTACAGTACCGTTATAGAATGCAGCCTCAGGCATTGGACGAGCCATACCGTGATTATCATCAGTTGTGTTGTATGTCAACGTATTCGGATAGTAACAGTTGACGCGTTTGAAGCCGCTGGCAAGAGGAGTGCCGAAGACTGCGTGAACGCTACCGTCAGGTGTTCCTGTAGTGTTAATCCAACAGTTTTCTACGAAGCCATAGCCTGTGTCGGCAATACCTGCTGATGTGAACGAACCCGTCACACCGAGGTTATATACGTTACCACAAAGTTGACCGAACAGAGAGTGGTCGAGACCGTCGATGTGGTAGCCGTCACCGTGGAAGTTACCTGCGAAGCAGTGACCTACGTCACCGATAGGCGTCCATTCGCCAGTGTGGTTGACGTTGGTGTGCAGGAAGAACTCAAGGTTCTGACAGTCTTGGACGTGTGCATCGAGCGTGCTCTGACTGAGGTCGTAGAACTGCTTCAGCTGCGTAGCACCATTTGTGGCGTCAGTGATGTATATCTTTGAGTCGCGCTTAACGTTCTTGTTATCCACATAGTAGTAGTGATTGGTATCTGCAAGCACCTTTGTCAGGTCGTGGTAGTTAGCCACACTTACCTGTACGGTGTTAGAGTATGTCTCACCGAGATACGTCTTAGCATAGTAAGCCAGATAGTAGCCATCCTGATACCAGAAGAGTGGGTCAGCGGTAGGTGTATATTCTATACCGTTGATGTGGCTCTCGGCATCACCCTTCTTCTCGAAGAGTTTCCATCCACCACCCGTTACCTCGTATGCACCAGGAGTTACGTGTGGCTCACGGATACCGACGAACGTACCAGGCAGTACAATCTGTGGTGCCTTGATATCCTCGACGAATGGGATACCGCTCTTGAATACAACGTGGATATTCACTACGTGGCGCTCGCTGACAGGTGTTACGTTAGAACCAGAGACATCGCTCTCCTCGTAGTTGTACTCATAGACTACGGTGATAATCTTCTCCTTCGAGAGGTCGAAGATGTCAGAGAAGCGGCTAACGTACAGCGTACTTGTCTCCGTAGGAGCAATACCGTGGATGCTGAAGTTAGCCTGGTAGTTCTTCAAACTTGTGTAGTTGCTCTCACTGATTAAGACTCCCACAGGCACCTCCTGTCCGTTATTATAGGTTCCTGTTACGCCACCCGTTACGGCGACGCCCGTTACAGTTTCACCTTGACCATGCTCACCAACCACATACTCTTCGCGACAATAGTGATATTTGCCTTTCTGCGCATCGGTAAAGGTCAGTGTGGTGACATTAGCCTTGTCAGAGTCGCCCAAACTGCTATATGTGTTTGAAGGAATAACGGTGCCCACAGCATATGGTGTATTACCTACTTGGAATGGAATTTTGACAACATATACGTTGCCTTCTTCCTTCACGTCGATAGTAGTGTAGTGGCGCTTCTCGTTAGGAATGTTCTCGAACACTACTCGAGAAATTTCCGCACCTGGGGCTACGGTACCACTTCCATAATCAAGGGTGCTTGTGCCGTTATAGGTTGCGGTGTAGTTAACAGGTCGTTCCAGAGAGTAGCCTGCCTTATTGGCTATTGCTGCCTCCTTAGTACCTGCAGCAGAGTCGTACTGGTATTTCTTGCCTTCCTCATAAGAAGGATTCTTGCTGTAGTTCGGATCGATGAGCACATCGAAGGCGTCGTAGTTGAAGGCGAATTTATCGCGGTCTGTCTTCGACATAGAGCTCCATACCTCCAGACCACGATAGTTCTTGCCTGCCTCGTAGTAGTTACCACCATAGAGACCTTCATCCTTACAATAGTAAGCTGGGACAACATCTGCATCAATAATATCAGCCACAACAGGATAAGCTGTCTTGTATGCCTCTTTCTCAGCCTCTGTCATGCGGTTGC
Organism: uncultured Prevotella sp.; assembly: GCA_947163985.1. Lineage (GTDB taxonomy): Bacteria > Bacteroidota > Bacteroidia > Bacteroidales > Bacteroidaceae > Prevotella. Next base: position 25,403 of record CAMUVE010000019.1, on the reverse strand, counting down.
CAACATAGATATACTCTGTCTTGCTGAGCTGTATGGTGCTTGTGCTTATGAAAGCAGGAGCCACGTAGCCGTCCATGTCATCAGCCTGTGTTTTGGATACAGAAGTACCGACATTCAGGTGAACGTTGCCATTGGTATACTCCTTAGTAACTATATAAGCTTCTTCGAATTCAGCCTGTTTACCAAGAGCAGCTACAGCTTCTGGATGAGTAGTCTTCATGGTGTTGTAAGTAGTGTAAACACTCTCTGCGATGAGGTTGCTTACCTGATACTCAAGCTGTCCGAGCACACCACCAGTGCTGGTGTTCTTCAGACGATAGGTAGGTCCGTCTTCATAGCCTGTACCGCCTGTTTGGTTCTTATCTGCAACAGGGTCTGCGCTATCAATCTTAGTGTTCCATGTATCCCACTCTGTCGGGTTGTTCACCTTATATGTCAGCATGTAGCCCGTATCGTGGCTCATGTTGTTTGAAGAGCGATATACGAATTCGAATGGAACCATCTGCTGTTTCTCCACATGATAAACCTCAGGGTGAGTAGCCTTTAATGTTGCGTATTCAGCAGGCAGCATAACAGTACCGGCAGGGATGACGTCAGCGTCCTCGCTGCTAAACTTGCAGTCTGCGGTGGTTACGTATGTCTCATCCACAAACAGAGCCCTCTCAGCGTTGGTCAGCAAGTGCCAATCCCAGTAGCTGATAGGATCGTTCAGGTGGTATTCCACTTCGTTGATGATAATCTTCTTGTCCGCTCCAATTGGCGTACCAGGAGCAGAGTAGTAAGCATACCTGTTAGGCATCACGTTGAGCAGCTTCATCGTACCGTGCGAAGCAGCGTTGATGGTCAACGGAATATCAACCGTTTCGCTGTATGCGTTAGGTGCTCCGGTGTATGCAGAGATATACTGGTCATAGACATAAATAGAACCCTTGATGAACCAGTAGTGAGCAGGTACTGCATCGTCGCCTTTATACTTACCGCTGATGTTGTAACAGTCGTCAATAATAGTCTGCGTACTGTGTATGAAGTTACCTGTCGTCTCCCATTCCACATCCTCACCATTGAATGTGAAGTCGCGTCGTGTGACAGCATCATGGTTCAGTGCCGTCAGAGTGTTATGACTATGCTTTGTATATGAACCAACCTTGTGTACGTTCTTTGCATATACGAATCCACCACCCATACCTGGTTGCACGTTGATGAGGTCGAGCTCTACAACACCGGTGATGTAGCCCCAGTCTTTCTCGTTCAGTTCATTGCCCTTACTCTTTTCTGTCGTCAGCTCCAGATATACACCTGATGCCAGCGCCACCTTGTTCTTGCTGGTACCGTTGTTGCGCTTGCGGTCATTGACGAAGCCTGCTTTCCAGTCGTAGTATGTCGCTGTGCCGTATGCTTTAGAATCAACATGAGTACTACCGTTGTCGTATGCCTTTGAGGCTGTCGTGTAGTCAGGATTAGAAGCATCAGTAACACGTACATTATTAGGATCAGCACCATAAGGCATGAAGAATACGTCACTCGTCAGCGCGCCTAAGAAGTTCACGATGCTATAGATACCGAAGTAGTTGCCGTGAACCTTCTTGCTCTCGTCGGATTGGTCAGCAGGAATTACAGACTTCTTCTGGTTGAGTGATACCTCACGCACACGGTTGATGGTGTAGTTAGTGTGATCCACAATCTCAGGCACACGGTCCTGTGCACCCTGCATCACCATACGGCTACCAAAGATTCCGCAGAAGTCAGCACGCTGCAGAGTGTTCATAGGACGACCGGCATAGATGGGGACAACACCGTTTTGCTGCCAATAGGCAGGATTTGGTTCTGTCTCACCCGTTGACGGATTAATTTGAAGAATAGTTTCATTACCAGCAAACAACGTCAACAGGTCGTCTATGGTCAACGTAGAAGCCTTACTGTGTTCGCCGACTTGCGGATAGTAATGTGTTCCTTCATTATCCACACACTCCTTGACACACTTATACTTCAACTGATAGTAATCTGCCTCACGAGGTGGAAGTTGCAGATAAGCTTCATAAGAAATTTCAGGAGATATGGTATAGTAGTCAGTACCGTAGTTAGTGATGTTCAGTCCACGATAGCCATCTACGAAGGTCAGGTTACCATCGCCGTACAGACCACCGGTACGTCCTGTACCAAGTGTTATCAGGTCGCGGTGATAAACGTCGTGTATTGATGCTGTAGCATTACCGAATACTGTTGTGGTATTAGCATAGACGGTAGAAGAACCTGAAGAGGTGTTTCCACCAGCGAATACGGCGTTTAAGATGGTGATACCCGTAATATCCAAATCTTCCCAGCGGTTGTCGTTGTTCTTGTTGCCCAAGGTATTGAGGTCTTCAGTATCCACATAGTCACCAGCCTTATAAGACTTGTTGTTTATAGTAACGTCATTCAGTACCTTACATCTTGGCTCTACAAGCACTTTACAGTCCTCTGTCAACACGTATTGTCCTTCGTCCTTGACCCAGTTAGGATCGTTATCAGCAGGTTTGGAACCAGGAATATATGCTTCAGTTCCCTTCTCATAAGCATAATAGTAGCCTTCCCATTTGTCGTCGTATCGTTTGCCGTCCTTGATGCCGACATAGAGCTTACCGTCTTCCTCGTAGGCACTATATACATAACCGATATCACCTCCACCGAAGACGTTACCGTTATAGCGTGCCAACTCCTTGGATGTACCTATCGTACCGCCGTGTACGTGTACCTCTGTATGTCCGAAGACGTAACCGTCGGAGTAGAGTGTACCCCCGTCACCGAGGTTGTTGTAGCCTCGACCGCCACCGAATACGTTACGGTGAACCTCGCCCTCGAAGAGTTCTACGGTGGTCCTACCAGCCTTATAGATACCCTGCAGGGTACGGTCGCTGTTGTCAACACCTGTCGCCACGATGACACCACGTCCTATGGCAGCAATCTCACCACCTCCGAAGAGTGCGTTACGTACTACGCCGCCGTACATCTTTACGTTTGCTATATCCACACTACTGTTGTCGATATATCCGCCACCGAATATACATCCACTATCATAGAGTCGGTTAGTGCCGTCGCCAGACCAAGTCTCGTCGTGTAGTTTCTCCTGATAGTAGTCAGAGCCCACCTGTACATAGTCGAGGTCGGTATCTGTTGTCGGTACGCTGCTGAAATGACGATAACCAATAAAGCCCTTGTTCAGAGTGATGTTTGTTGTGCCGAACACGGCACCACCCTCACCACCACCGTAGGCGTTACGCTCGATGGCTGGGATACCGTCGATAAAGCTGGTACCGTTTTTCTTACCGATGATGACGTTTGTCTCACCAAGGACGTCACCTGCTGGGGTGTCACTAATAGCACCAACGTGGTAACCTACACTTCCTCGCCAACCGCCGCCATAGACGTTACGTGCCGTACCGCCCTCGATATAGGCATTTGCAGAAGCGATAAACGGCTGGTTGAAGTCGTCAGTTTCAATTTTGTATTTGTTGCTCACCGAACCTACCGTTCCTGCGGCATAGAGGTCCTTTGTTACAGTACCTCCAAGCAGAGCAATGTAGGTATTTCCGTGAACATCGCCAGTATTCGGGGTGTTGGCATCACCCAGACCACCACCGTAGGCGTATGCACCGCTACGGCTGCCGTTATACATATATCCGCAGACGTCAGCGCCTTCGTTGATGATAACGTTGGTGTTGTATTTCTTGCCGTCTCTCTCTATTGCCAAATCATTGTTCAGTCCGGTATCTGTATAGCCTGAACCGATGGAGAGGTCAATGTGTTGGGCTGTAGTGCTGGCTGCTGCGGCTGCCGCATCTGCTGCCGCATCTGCTTTTGCTGCCCATGCATCCACAGACTTTTTGTTCATTACGCGACCTAACTGACCACCGCCATATACCTCATATACTCGTGCGGTGTTGTTCAGGTTCACCTCAGTATATTGTGACCAGGTATCTTTACCGTAGCCAGCTCCATATACTGTAGCATAATATTCGTTTACCTTATCGTAATATACAGGAGCGTTGATATTCACCTTTCCATACAGTGTACGGCGGCAGTTGTTGTTACCGCCATAGATACCTGTACGGTAGCCGCCCACGAGGGCATCGCTACTGCTCCAGTTAACGTTCGCCTCATATACGTCGCAACGATATTCGTTATACAAACCGTAAGCACCACCAAAGATAGCCTCTGCACGGAAGGTAGAACCCGCAGGAACATTAATCTCCGTACGTCGTGTCACACCTTCCTGATAGCTACCGCCATAGACAGCCTTGAAGTGTCCGCTCAGCAGGTCGATGATGGCTGATGCCTTGTGTGCTGTCGCCGGAGCTTTGGCTTCATCTGGGTCAACGCCAATACCTACACCACCGCTCTCACCGGCACCGAATATCTCGGTATCCTGATAGGTAGTCATTGTCTGCGGCACATCAACGAGGATATAGCTGCGATTCTGCATCAAGTTCTCATCTTTCTCACCGAGGTATCCCTGTCCTGCTCCGTAAATCTGATGTACGGTATTCAGCGGGTTATTAGTATCGCTGGGGCGGAAGTTTATGAATGCATTGTCCAGGAAAGGCTTGTAGTAGCCATCCTTTGGGCTACCATCTGCGTTGAAGTAAGCGCGGAAGTGCTCGTCCGTATAGTCGTAAACACCGTAGGCACCACCGAATATTTTCTCTACACGACCCTGCACATACTCTGTATATGCTGAGGCGTTGAGCATATCATTGTGAGACACCTTACTACGAACGTCATCGTCGCGCAGACGACTGTCGAAGTTCGCTGTTCCTAAGATTCGTCCACCGAGGTCGTTACCGCCATATACGAAGTCTCGAATATATGGGAATCCATTGGTTCCGATATAAGTCTCCGTATGTCCGAGGATATCGGCATTACAAGAGCCGGCGAAAGAGTTGAAGATACGACCGTTACCCAAATTAAGGATACAGTTACCAGCCACAGGACCTAAGAAACCACCACCGTATATAAACTCGCATTCAGCAATATCTTCCGATATGTTGTCGTGTTTTGATACACCAGCGATAGGACCAGTCAAGTTGATGTAAGTGCTGTATCTTGGGTCGTAGGTGTAGTCTATCTTTCCTGTTGTTTCATTATATTCTCCATTACCGATACCACCTTGCTCGCTGCCGCCGAATATCTGGAATACATATCCGCGTTTGAGGTTGATAGTTGTTGAACCCCATATCTCGGTGTTCACACCCTTACCGCCACCAAATACGTTAAGCGCCTTACCCAACACGTCCATACCTTGCTCGGAAAGTAAGACACCGCTGTTTCGCTTGGTAATGTGATATTGGTCGTTGCCGTAGTGCTTATCCTCACCCGATTCATCCTCTTCTACTTCGTCGAAGAGAATCTCACGGTCAACGATAGAGCTGTTGATGTTGATTACGACGTTACCGTTGACAATACCGCTATCGAAGCAACCGCCATAGATGTTACCACCGTCAAAGCGGCGGTCTAAGTCGTCGTCGTTACTGGTGACAGGACTTTCAGGAGAAGCTCCTGATGTTATAGGGTCAACTTCTTCACCTGTGGATGACTTGATGGTGTTCCATATCAGTTCGGTATGAGTGTCATTCCAACGCTTAGGCTGTATCTTAAGACCTGCGAAGTTCAGTTCCAGTTTATCGCCGATGGTTCCGTCAGGTGAACCTGCTGGTGCAGGGTCTGGGTCGCCCAGCAGTCCGCCTTCATATAGGGCATTATAACCTGGTTTAGGGGTTACAAAGGCATTGTTACAACCACCTACAACCCTGTTATACACAATCACCTTGTCGCTGAAGTTGATAGTAGTCTTACCGTCAGTAATCATGCTACCCACGTTACCGCCGCAGACAAGAGAGCCAAACATAGTTGAATAAGGTATATAATTAGCTCTGTCACCGTTAGCTATGCTCTCGAAGACAACGGTTGACTTCACCTTCATGGCGCAGCCTTCCATGTATTTGGCAAAGACAGTCTCATCTTCCAGATCCATAGAGCTGAATCGGGTGCCGTCAGAAGTGATATCGGTGCGTGTAAATGTGCGCAGCACACCTTCGTTATGTCCAGAGGGGTCAGCCTCGTTGGTTTTTATCATGTTCTCTCCGTTGTTGCCGAGGAACACGTTGTCGATGATGGCGTACGAACCAATCTTGATGTGCGTCTGGTCAGCGGCAGGGATACCCGCTACGTTCTGTCGCAGCGAAGCACTGTTACCACCCACATAGAGACCGCCATCCACGATGGTAGGATTACCTTCCGTACCTCTTACGAGGATGGACACCTTCTCTGCGTTAGGACGGATAAGGTTGAGGGCTGTGACAGACTTGAGGTTATCAGGAACACCTGTTATGCCTGCTGCAGCAAGCACTTCGTCCGGATTGTAGTAGAGATCCTTCCAATACGGATTGTCTTTCAGGTCGGGGTTGTCGGTATAAGGGTACGAGCCGTTACCTCCGCCATATACGTTACCTTTTATGCGAGTCATGATACCTACAGTATTGCCGGCATAGACGTTACCAGAGATATCGTTACCGCCATATACGTTGTTGACTTCACCAGCCAGCACTCTGACACGTGCAGCGTAACCTGCAGGAATGTTGTTCGGGTTATCCTCGGGGTCAAGTGCTACCTTCGTATAAGGCACAGGTCTATTGTCATCGTTGTCGTACAGAGGCTTCACGTCAGCTTTACGACAACCGCCATAGACGTTGTCAATCTTCATTCCTGCACCTTCTACCTGTAGCAGCAGACCTTCAGGACTGGTCATACGTCCCTCGTTACCGCCACCATAGAGGTTACGGACCTTACCTTGTTGCAGGTTCCATCGAGGACGGATAGCCATATCAGCCTTGTTGTTACCGCCGAAGAAACGTCCTATCTGGAAGGCATCACTGCTTGGATAAGAGAAGGTGGTATTGATGCCCATTCTGTTCTCAAAACGCTCGTTGGTCAGCAATTCACCGACAGTACCCTTCTCGGGGTCAGTATTGGCATTCGGATTGCTTGTATCTACGATTTCATTGACCACCTTGCTCGGATTCTTCAGGGCGATAACAGTCCTGTTCGTAATCGTAGCATTGTTACCGCCACCGTAGGCATATACGATGGAACCGCCCAAAAGTTCCAGGTAAGTCTTACCAATGTCAGGTAGTTTAGGTTGGTCAGCATCCTCATAGACCTTAATAGGAGTAGCATCCTTTGTCCATATTTCCCACTTGCCAGACTCACTTGCGCTGGGATTCTTGACCGTATAGTCACCATTACTACCTCCGAAGAGCTGTCCTATGTAAATCTTTTGAGCATCAACGGCTTCTTCCTCGCCATTCATCTTTGTAGAGATACGCACAAAGGCGTTCCAGGAAGCATCGATGTTATTCTTGCCTGGTTCAGTGCCAACTTCCGTCAGTTCTGAAGGAATAGTTTCCGAAACATCTTCAGGGGAACCGATGGTTCCAGCGATATCGTTACCGCCATACGCCTTATCAATAACGATATAGTTTGAGGCGTGCTCACCATCGATGTGCAGGAAAGCACCACCACCTACGTTAGCCTGACGTGCACCACCATATACGTTGTGTAAGTCGCCGGAATATATTGATACGGTAGTACTTTTCTTAACATCGCCAGCATTACCACCGCCGTAAATATTACCACCAATGAGAATCTGTGACTTCGCCGCAACAGCAACGAAGAACAACAGTATGCTTATTATGGAACTCTTATTTTTCAATCCTCAATTCTCAATTCTCAATTTTAATCGTCGGGTTGTCCAAGTCAGCATCGGACAGTACATATAGATATGACGGGTCAACAGTTATCAGTAGCGTACGTTTCTCACCGCGTTCCACGTCAGCCAGTGGCGTTGTTAACTTATTTGTTGCTGTTCGTTCCGCTATCTTGTTTCCCTTTTTGTCGTACACGTCAAACTCCGTCTCCAGTACCAGGTTGTCAAGCAAACTTTCTACAGGTGCTGCAAAAGCGCAGCAAATTACTGTACCTGTTGTTGTCAGAGTCTTTTCTTCGTTTAACATGACGCACGTGTTTGCTGCCGTACCGGTAGTGGTAAAGCTTATATCGCTGATGCCTGTTCCGTTAGCGAGCGTGATGTCGGCAGTCATTCTGCTTATGTTCGCCAGTTTCAGCGTCATCTTCTTTACCTTGATGGTACGCAGGGTGTTGTATGTCGTACCAACCTTCATGTTGAACTCTATTTGGCTCAACAGGTGGTCAAGGAACAGATTTATGTAGTTGTTTCTGTTGCTTTGATACTCGAACGAGAAGTTGCCGCGTGTGGCAGAGGTCTTGTCCGTTGCAAGTTCCACCTGTCGCACTCCAGTTATTATGCTGTAGTCTTTTGGTGTCAGCGGGTCCAAGTTCTCTAATCTCAGTACTGCACCGTCGTCGGTCCATGAAGTCAGCGACGATGTCAGCTCTGCGTCGTCAGGCATAAAGCCATACAGGCGGTATGTGCGTGAGCCCGATTTCAGTTTCAGTCGTGTGCTCCATTCTTCTGTGGAGCTGTCATATTTGAATTTTCCCTCTGTCAGTGTGGTGCTGTTGGTAAGGAATGCATGAATGTCATCCCACTCGGTATCCCCCTCAACGGCGCGTGAGAGTCCTACCATCTGCAGGGGTGCATACGACTCCTGTGCAGAATTGTTATCGTCTGCAGAGTCCTTTGAGCAGCCAACCAGCAGCAAGGCAGTAATGACAAATATGTTATATATTCCTTTTCTCATCTTTCTTACCAGTTATAGAATTCGTAACTCTGCTCCGTTTGTCTCCAGGGAGCTATTTCGGCTACAATTACCTTCAGCTTTGCTTCCGCCAAGTATGAGTATATCGTCCATACGTGGTTACGCGAGAATCCTCCTGCATCCACCATCGTGAAGGTTGTGGTTTGTTCTTCGTCGTTACCTATTTGGTATTTTATCTCACCCCGCAACAGCTTGTCGCTCTCACGCATGTAGAAATAGCGTTGCGTGAGGTTTCCGCTTGCTGCGGCAGTTTCTATTCTTGCCTCATAGGCTTGAGGAGCTGCCTCAGGAGAATCTTCATCATAATATCCCCAAGCATAGATTACAGGATCTTCGTTTTCTGCAATCTCTGTGATAGCTTCGCTAAGCAGGTTTGGTGTTTCTGTTTCATATCCGCTATCAGTCTTTATACGACAGGTCTTGCGGTCATAAGGCGCTCCATCAGCCATAAAGATGTATTGAGCTATTGGTAGCATCTCTGTATTCAGTTTGATGCTATTAATCTTCAGTGTCTCTTCATCTGTCTGGCGTGAGAATGCGAAGCGCAGTTTAGAAACAGTACGTATCAGTTGCACTCTCGCTACCTGTCCGGCATTATCCAGTCGCAGTACAGGAGCTGTTCCTGTTACAGGTTGGTTGCGAAGTACTCCCGACATAGGAAGGCCTACGTTCTCAGGTATATCAAATACAGGAGTTGTCACTCCGAATGGGTCGGCAGTAGTCTTCTGTATCAGAGCTGCCTCCACCTGTGCCTGTGTCATCTGACCGTCGAGCTCCACGTTGCAGTTACTGTTCGATATATTGGCAGCTACATACACATCCACACGTTCTCGACTGGCTTCTTCCGTTTCTGCATAAGTTTCGTCGATAGTCATCTGTATCAGTTCGTAAGGTTCTGATGTGCTGAGACTTGATGGTTGTGTAGAAGCATAATATCCAAGAAGGTTATGACTGATATGTCCGAACACCCATATCTGCAGGGAATATACTGAATTTTCGTTTGTTATTGTATTTACCACATCACCTTCGTATGCACGAGTAGATTGAGCTTCTTGTGGTGCATAGACATAAACATACAGTTTTGTATTTGATGCATTATTTGGATTTGTCGGATCAACATAACCATCGTCATCACCAGATGAAGAACATGCTGACAGACATAGCAACAACAGAGGCATCAGCAGCCAATTCATCCAGCTGTTGCCTCCCCTATCTGTTATATGTCCAAACGTATATTTCATTTTATTTAGATTTCCGTTTACGATTTTAATTGTCAATTATCAATTATCAATTGTCAATTATCTAAAATATCACTTCCTCCGGAGTTGTGGCAGCCCACTTCGTTACCAGTTCCACGCCCAACTCAAGTCGTGGAGACAGTAGGTTGGGTACTACGTTATAGGCTTTTGCCAAACCTGTTACTTTCATATTGAGTGTGGTCGTATAGTCCTGAGTGAACACACGATCACGGATTGTCTCATTAGGGTCTTCTGACTTTGTAGCCGGGTCAATCTCAGCCACAAGATAGAATTTCGTTCCTCTATAAACGATACCATGCAGACCTACAAAGTCTTTGTCGCTATTGTTGATAAACTCCAGTACTACAGGTACTTTCTTATTGTCGTATGTCTGCAGTACAAGTGTATTGGTCATCTGAGTGGCATCAGCTGAAGAGCTAAGGTATAGTTCAGGCAGCTGATTATCGTAAATATATTTAATATCCGCCTCGGAATAGACGGGGTAAGTTGTTGTCGGTTTAAAGTCAAAGCCTACAGGTAGTTGTCCGCCTATGATGATGCCTGTCAGCGGGAAACTTTCAACACCCACAGTAACATCAGCGCCTTTGGCATCTTTAAGTGTGGCATCAGTCTTAATCAGTTTAACCTGCGCACGAGCCACTCCGTACTGCAGAGGATCTTTTATTGCAACGGCTGTGGTTCTAGGTGACACCACCCCGTCATTAAATTCATATTCATCGAGCACTTCGCTCCAATCTGTGTCTGTATAGTATTGTTTTCTTTTGTCGATATTTGAAGTTTTGATTCGGCTATTGCCGTAATAGTAAAGTTCTGCGGGGTAGGCAAAGCGGTCAATTCCGTTGATATCTGCCAATGATGTATTGGAGATTTCAGCCACGAATTTCCCGCCATCCCAGCGAACTACAGCAGCACCGTCGGGTAGTCCGACAGAGGCTGGGAAATTTCCCCATTCGCCTGTTGCGGGATCTAATTTTTCTGCACTCGCGTCAATCTGTGCGATAATAGCTGTGCGAATAGCTATGTCAGCAGGGTCAGTCAGTGTCAAGCTAACCAAAAGGCCCCTCAGCGCTTGAGTATATGCTTTGATGTTAGCCGACGAACCAGCTATTATGTTTCCGCTGGATTCCGCTTCTGTTAAGTTGACAAAGTTAAGGAACATCACTTTCAAGGCATTACTTGGAGCATCCTTCCAAGCAATCTCGTTGCCTTTAGCTGTAGCTATTGTCGTCATATAGTTGGCAAGACTGATTGCTACGCTATTAGCCACCTTTGGTGATATTGACTCCAGCGAGAAACGTATATCCTTCGGTGCCATATCTACAGGGAAGGTCTCTACTATAGAGCCGTTGGCAGCTTTGTTCTCTGGTGTAACCTGTGGTGCTCGACCGTAGCTCAGGAACGAGGCTACGCCCTGCATCAGAGAACATTTGTCATAATAATAGTAGGTGCGTGAATTCACAGGTTTCTCGCCGTTTCCTACTACTTCGAAGACTTTCGGCATATCAGTTGAGGTAATCTTTCCTTTTACGGCAAAGGGAATAATTTTTCGCATTTCTATGCCGCGATATAGTTGTCCTTCCTCTTGCACGACAGCACTGCTCATTCGTGAAGAGGCAGTGTTGTTATGATTGTTTACGGCAAAAGCGACAGCCGCTGCTACGGGGTCTCCATTATTTGTATCCTGTAGCAGAGCACCATCCTCGCTGCAACCAGTCATTGCTGTTGCAAGGAACGTTAGCTGTATTATTTGTTTGCCGAGTTTCTTCAAGTTTACTCTAATCCTTTCCTCGCGCGTGTATGCGCGCGTACCTTCTTCTTGTATATCTTATAGATCGGTGTCGTATGACATTCCTTCGTTCCAGTTAAGGGTGACGCTTACGCCAACCTTGCTGTCTAACGGACGAACGGAACCATCGTCATCAATGAAGCCCTTGATAATCATCAGCTGTCCAGCGCGTAAAGGTCTTCTGATGCCAAGCACGGTCCTTGTTACCGAGCCGTCGTTGTTAGTAATTAAGACTTGGAACTCCCATATCTTCTCTGCCTCTTCATTGGCAACGAATGGGTCTTCGGTCTCTATGACAACTCGTGAGGCAGGGTCTTGTGACGGGAAGTTTACTGAGCAGAAGCTCCAGTCGCCAACTTCCGGAGTGGTGACCGTCTCTGCCTTAATCAAGGTGGTGTTAGCACCAAACACGTAGGTACTATCCTTGATGTTGAATCCTGTGGCAAAGCCAGTAGTATATACCTTAATGTCTTTTACCTGATGATTTCGTGGCTCTATTACGAGAGCTGTAGCACAGTTGGCCATATATAGTTTGACGTTAAACGTCTGGTCCTTTCCGGAAACCACCTCCATAGGTTGGCGTGCTGTGAACAAACCCGTCGTATGCGACGGAAGAATGTTGTCTGCCGCTGCAGTCTTCTGTATAAGGTTAGAAGTCTTGCAGTGTTCATCACCATTCAGCGATACTATACTATTGTCCTTCAGGTTAGCTACAGCCAAGTGCATATATTTCTGAACGGGCAAATAGATAGTATAGCTGCGCTGGTTTGAGTTCATCGTAGGCGATTCATGATACTGGCGTATGTCGTTTACGCCAGTATCATAGAATGAAAGGTCTACGTCGTGGGCATAGTCGCTGAAGATGTTTTTAAGATGCTGTCGCAGAGCGTTAGCCACAGTGACCTCAGTCTGTGTGGTAAGCTGTGTTTCAAGTTCCGTTGTCATATTGGTGACAAGGCGCAACTCATAGTTCAGCTGGTAGTCGCTACCGCAGTTGTCCAGGTTGTCGTCAATCATTGAGCACGACGTCTGAGCAATAGCACATAGCAACAGGCTTGCTACAACGGCAATATGTTTCATCAATATTTTCATCTGTCAGACTATACCTTATTATATATTATTCATTTCCAAGACCGCCAAGGTTAATTGTGTCGAAGTTCAGACCGCTTCTCCATTGAAGATCTACGCTCAAACCAAGAGAAATTTGTGAAGAGCGGAGGTCAGGAACATCGATAAGTGCAGCTTTAAGAGAGTTTGCACTAATTACGAAGTCGGCAATAGTCTTATAATCCTGAATAAAGATACGACGCTTATTTACTGATGTGCCGTCTGCGTTGTATGGAGGTAGTGCATAGTCAGTAGGCCAGGTAATACCTGCGCTGCGATCGGTAGTACTAAGTGGAGTAGCAGTGCCTTCCATATCGGGATCCAACTTTCCTGTGATGTAGAAAGTCTGTCCGTTGCGGATGAGGTTGTGCATTCCCCAGAAGTCCTTGCCGGAGTTGTTGACGAACTCCAAAGCAACGTAAACTACATTCTGCTTATCAGTTAATGGTACGGTAGGATTCCAGTTGTCCCAAACCAAAGTGTAGTTAGGTGCGCTCTTTCCTGCGCCATATGTAGGAATAGATGTTTCTGGAAGGTCATTGTCATATATGAACGATGAATAAGTTGGGGAAGCAGCCTTAGCAATGTAGTTCCAGCCAACTTCTGGTTCAACGCCACCAACCATAACACCTGTCAGCGCAAAAGTACTTGACGAAACGGTGATGTTATTGTCAGGTTCATTAGTACCTTTGCGGGCAGCCTGAATAGCGTGATTGTTGTCTTTGAGTGTAGCTGCACCATAACGAACTGTGGTCTGTAACATTGCTGTACCATAGTTAATGTTTTGTTGCATAGCAACACTACGGGTAGGTGATGAAACGTGGCTGTTTTTTACCCATGTTCCAGTCCATTTGCTATCGTTAGTCCAATTATCTGTACCATCAGGGAATTCAGTCACCTCATGAGAAGCATTGTCAACACGGACAGGGCTATTGCCGAAATAACAAATCTCCACAGGATAGCGGTAGTTGATAGGGTTGAATTTAGCATTAACATCCCCGTTCATAGCGTAAGAAGGAATCTCGTTATCATACGAGTAGGTAAATGCTCTAGTTGCATCATCAGTTTTGTTATCTATTTCAAGCTTCAATACGGTCGCACCCTGTGGTACGCTAAATATTACTTGTGGGAAATTGTTGAGGTTGTCTGACAATAAATTGGTTTCAGTGGAAGGAAGACCAGATAAAGTCTTCAAAGCATCCATATCAGTTTTCCACTTGTTGGTGGTGTGATCAATCATTGAAGTGATAGTAGTTTGCAGAGATTCTGCTACAGCTTTAGTAAGAGCCTCACCGCCAGAAGTGGGATTAACGCCTGCCACAGTCTGAAGTACTTCGTACAGGTCGCCAAGCAATTTGGATAATGCAGGACCAGATCCGGCACGAACTTCACCGTCATAGATGGTATTAAACTTAATGAAAGCATCAGCCATAATTTCACCCGCCGGAGTGATAGGACGTTCAGCATCACCCCAATGGATTGTTGTCTTTGCTACCAAGTGGTCTGTGTCCCATGTGACATAGTCTTTCCAACCGAAATTAGTTGCAGAGTAATTTACAGAATTGAAGGTGACATTGTAATTAGCTCTCGTGTCAACAAGTTTGTTGATAAGGGCTGCTACAAGATTCTGGTACTGATGGAAAGCTTCTTCTCCATTAGTACCATTACCAGCAGGAATGCGTCTTGCTGCAGTGAACGAAATCTGGCTCAGATCCTTGTTATTCGCATTCCATATTACTTCTCCCTGTTGCTTGCTGGTGCCAGTTTTAATTGCCTTACCCCAGAAAAGCAGAGTGTTAGTCTCAGCAGGCAGAGACAATTCAAGAACACGACGTGACTTTGGAGCCGCACTTCCATCGCCATCAGGCTTGAGTGACCCGGCACCTAAAATTGTTCCAAAGTCGTACATCTTAGCAGCAGTAATAGCAGTAGCTACATTCTTACCGTCGTTAAGATCGTCTCCAGTCTTGTTAACGTACGTCATTAATGTAGCATTCTCAATACCACGGAATGTTTCAGCAAGCGCCGCCTGTGTATTGGGAGATGTCATACGAGAGGTAGGTTCAGTGCTTGTCGCAACGTTAAAAACGAAGTTTACTGGCACCTCAGGTCCATTTGTCGCATTTCCGTTGTTCGCTGTACCATCGATATTATCGTCCGAGGTACATCCGGTGAACAACATAGCACTAACGAGAACTATCGTTCCGAATAATGCCTTAATAAAATTTTTCTTCTTCATAATTACTTCGGTTCTGTTAATATTATTTTATCTTATTCTCTGTTTAAAGTACGTTCTATCTCTTTCAGGTTCTTTGCTGCATCTTCGTTGCCGTTTTCGGCAGCGCGGCGGAAGTGCTCGAGTGCCTCCTGCTTATTGCCGCAAAGGTATAGTGCTACGCCGAGTGCGTTCTGTGCTCGCTGGTCGTCGCGTACTCCTTCCAGGAGCTTGAGAGCCTTGTGGTGACACTCGCCGCAGTCGGTTTGCAGGAGTTCGCTTGCCTCGTTGATGATGGCTGCTGCCGTATCGGGTACATAGTCGTAGTAAACACGGATGTAACCGGAGTTACGCTGGTCGGCAAGGATGTTCTTCTTGAGGTATTTCCAAGTCTTTCCACCGTTAACGCGGCGCAGTTGCTGTTCGCGACGTGTTTCGTCGGGTTCGTCGTCAATAATTTTGATGGCCTGCTCCAGCTCGTCAGCGCTCATTGCACCTTGCTTGTCTCCAGCCTCTTGCATCTCGACAAGTTGATCGCGGAAGTCAGCCCAAGCCTCGCCGCCGGCAATGACTTCGTATATAGAGTCGGGAGTTGCTATCTGCTGTTGTACGTAGTCCTTCAGGGCGTTGGCGCGCTTCTCCGAGAGTCTCTCGTTGACGTCCTTGCCTCCTTCTATTGATGCCAGACCGATAATCTGGATGCACTTAACCTGACTTGTGGAGTCGGCAGTAATCTGACGGGTGATGTCAACTATGCGGTCCAGTGTGGCAGCGTTGTTGCGGAAGTCGTGTGCAATGATGCTGCTGCTAACAGGGAAGTGCACGTAGAGTGCCGCCTTGTCGCGACGCAGTATCTGTGTGCGGTCGTAAGGACGATACTGTGAGATGTGTCTGAGCACGGGGTTCTCCTTCTCCAACTGTCCGGCACGACCGGTGTTGACGGAAACCTCGTGAACGACGGGCTTAACAGGAGCGACGGGTATCGGTATTATCTGCGGGAGGGGCTCCACGATGCGTGGCTCGGGCTTACGTCCTATGCTCCATACCAGGTTAAGACCTAACTTAGGAAGCAGGAAGAACTTGTTGCTCTTGCCCAGATAGGCACCGCAGGTAGCGCACTCGTACTCCTTGTACCAGGTGTAGGCGAGTGCCAAACCAATCTCTGCCTCAAGGTGCATACGACCTGTGAGCCACCAGTTGTAGCCTACGCTGCCGCCAATGGCAACGAGGTCGCCCTGAAGACGCTTGTCGCGAACATCCTTGTACATGCCGAACGGGAACTTCACGTTGCTCACGTTGTAGTGGCTATATACGGCGTGCAAACCCCAGAACGACTTTCTGAACAGGGTGTCGTTGTAGTGGCGGAAGTTTGGCGATATAAGTATGTGTCGCCACTTCTTGTTCTTTGCTTTATCATAGTCCCATAGGTTAAAGCCCGCATTCAACCCCATTGTCCAGACAGAGTCCAAGCGCGTCTCAACACCAAAGTTCGGTGTTAATGTGGCGTCATACAAGAGGTTGTTGCGAATTGCGAACCCTTGGCTACGAACTATTGTTGCGTAAAGCAAACCCACAAATAATAATATCGAAACTCTTTGAATTCTCAACATTTTTTATTATGTAAAGTCAGATTTATCACAAAAAAATTGTAACTCGTTTTATTTTATTATTTCCAGCCTTTTTCGTCTCCAGTAACATTATATTACTGCGAAGATATGAAAAATCTTTAATAATATAATGTATACAGGAAGACTGTTTAAGAATTTTTAACGTTTTTAACTCTATTCCTATGGATTTTCTCTAAAAACAGGCAGAAAAACGTGTGCAATTACTTTCTTTAACTTCTTTAACTTCTTCGTTTTTTTTTACTACCGAAAAAAGTGTATTTTTGCAGCAAAATTGAAGAACTATGTTAGTAAAAACCTATTGCGCTGCAGTCAACGGACTCGAGGTTACTACAGTAACGGTAGAGGTAAGTTTTGCGCGAGGAATACAATTTCATCTTACAGGACTGGCTGATACGGCTGTGAAGGAGAGTTACGACCGTATAAAATCTGCTATGCAGAATATTGGATACCGCTTTCCGACGGCGGACATCACGGCAAATCTCTCGCCGGCAGACCTGAGGAAGGAGGGTAGCGGGTACGACCTGCCGCTGGCGGTGTCTATACTTGCTGCCGACGGGAAGGTGGCTGCCGACAGACTTGGCGAGTTCATGCTTGTGGGAGAGCTCGGACTCGACGGACGACTGGAGCCTGTCCGCGGGGCGCTGCCAATAGCCATCAGGGCGAGGGCGGAGAAGTTCAAGGGACTCATTGTGCCCTTGCAGAACATCCGTGAAGCAGCTGTGGTAAATGATTTAGACGTATATGGTATGGAGACTCTTGCCGACGTGGTGAATTTCTTCAACGGCAACAGGTCGATTCAGCCGACGACCATAGATACAAGAAAGGAGTTTTACGAGCAACAGAGTAAATTTGAACTGGACTTCGCCGACGTGCGGGGACAGGAGAGCGTGAAACGTGCTCTCGAAGTGGCGGCAGCAGGCGGTCACAATGTAATCATGGTGGGACCTCCGGGGTCGGGAAAGTCTATGATGGCTAAGCGACTGCCGAGCATTCTGCCTCCGCTGTCGCTGTCGGAGAGTCTTGAGACGACCCAGATACACAGCGTTGCAGGACTTCTCGGACGCGGAATGAGTCTTATCTCACAGCGCCCCTTCCGTTCGCCTCACCACACCATCTCGCAGGTGGCGCTCGTCGGCGGCGGTCAGAATCCGCAGCCTGGCGAGATATCGCTGGCACATAACGGTGTGCTCTTCGCCGACGAGTTGCCGGAGTTCAACAAGAGTACCTTGGAAGTGTTGCGTCAGCCGCTGGAAGACAGGAAGATATCTATCAGTCGTGCGAAGTACAGCATAGAATATCCGTGCTCATTTATGTTCGTGGCGTCAATGAACCCTTGTCCCTGCGGATATTACGGTGATCCGACGCACCGCTGCGTGTGCACACCGGGACAGATAGGACGTTACTTGTCGAAGATTTCCGGTCCGCTACTCGACCGCATCGACATACATTGTGAAATTCAGGCAGTTCCCTTCTCGGAACTGTCGAAGATGCAGCCCGGAGAGCCGTCTGCAGCTATCCGTGAACGTGTCATCCGTGCCCGCAACATCCAAGCCGAGCGCTTTAGCTCCCTCCCCAAACAGGGAGGGCAGGGGAAGGTCTATTGCAACGCCCAGATGACCGAAAAGATGCTCCACCAATTTGCTGAACCCGACGAGAGCTCACTCTCGCTCCTCCGCACTGCTATGGAGCGCCTGAAACTCTCCGCCCGTGCATACAACAGGATACTTAAAGTGGCTCGCACCATCGCCGACCTCGAGGGTTCAGAGAAAGTGCAGAGCCATCATATCGCTGAGGCAGTAGGATATAGAAACCTGGACCGCGGTGACTGGGCAGAGAGAGGATTGTGATGTGATTCCACAAATAAATAATGTTAAAACAACAGGAGATTGTTTGTTTTATAATAAGATTATAATTATCTTTGCATAAAATTATAAATACCTCTAAATGAGCACATAACAATGGTTTCAAATCCTTTCGTAACCAACGGCTACCTTTCGCCGCACTATTTCTGCGACCGTGTTGAAGAGACAAAGCAGCTTACAACACTGGTGACAAATGGCAACAATGTTGCACTAATCTCGCCTCGTCGTCTTGGAAAGACTGGGCTGATATACCACTGTTTTGAACAATCAACCATCAAAGACAATTACTACACTTTCGTTGTGGACATTTATGCCACAAAGAATTTGCAGGAGTTTGTATATGAATTGGGGAAAACGGTGCTAAACGTGCTGAAGTCGAGAGGGCGCAAGGCGTGGGAAAAATTTTTGAATACAATAAGCTCACTGCGCGGTAATATCTCGTTCGATATTAACGGGAATCCAGAGTGGGGAGTGGGTGTTGGTGACATAAAAGTGCCCGATTTTACGCTTGACGAGATATTTACTTATCTTGAGCAGGCTGACAAACCTTGTATTGTGGCTATTGACGAGTTCCAGGTAATTGCAGACTATCCCGACAATAAAGTAGAGGCCGTACTACGTTCGAGAATACAGAAATGTAAAAATACCAGATTCATATACTCGGGTTCGCAGCGCCACATGATGTCCGAAATCTTTGTGTCGCCATCACGCCCCTTCTATCAAAGCACAAGTCTAATGTCTATTGAACCTATTGATAGTGAGAAATATGTAGCATTTGCTCAGGATTTGTTCAGGGAATATAATAAAGAAATAACACGAGAAGCTGTTATTGCAACCTATCAACGTTATGAAGGAGTCACTTGGTATGTGCAGTCTATATTAAATGCATTGTTTACGCTAACAAATACAAATACAATTTGTACGGAAGAAGAGATAGAGCCTGCTGTCCAGCAGATTATCGACCAGCAGAGTTTTGCCTATAAAGCCCTGCTGTTTCAGTTGCCTTCAAAACAGAAGGAGGTTCTGATGGCTATTTGCAAAGAGGGTAATGCTGCTAATCTGACCTCCAGCTCGTTCCTGCAGCGCTATCATCTTACTGCCAGCACGGTGCAGGCTGCCGTTAAGGGCCTCTTAGAAAAGGATTTTATCACTCATGATATGGGTATCTATGCATTATATGATAAATTCTTTGCCCAATGGCTGATGCAGCAGTAGGGTGAAATCGCTGAGGCAGTAGGGTACCGAAACCTGGACCGCGGTGACTGGGCAGAGAGAGGAATATAATTATTCATTATAACTAACCCCAAAAATGTAAATTTAAATGAAAAGTAAAGTCAAATTTTTATTGTGCTTAGTATTTATACAATTGTTTTCCACAAACAGTAAAGCACAGGGAATGGTATCAGGTATTTCTGGCAATACCGTAGTGAGTCAAAAGTGCAAGTCGTTGGCTTCTGGAAGAATTTTTATTGAAACACTTGAAAACGGACAGACATTTTGTTTTCAAGTTATTTCTGAGTCCCAGAGAACAGTTGAAATTGTCAATAACAAAAAGGTAAAGTATAATCTTGATGAGTACATAATCCCTGAAGTTGTGGCGCACGATGGTGTTGAGTTTATTGTAGTATCAATTGGCGAAAAAGCTTTTTCAACCGCAAGTAAAACCATACGTAGTATTACATTTTCGAAATCTGTTCATACAATATGTGATGAAGCTTTTTACGGATGTAAAAGTTTATCTGAAATCCATTTCCAAGAAGGTTTGAAAACTATTGGTGCAAAAGCATTCGGACGTATAGAATCTTTGGAAGAATTGGTACTTCCTTCGACATTGAAAACTATAGGAGATAAGGCTTTCATTGGTACTTCGGCATTTCTTAATGAACTAAAAATTCCTTCTTCGGTAAAGAGAATAGGACAAAAGGCTTTCTTTAATGATTATTATATGGTTCGTCTAGGCTACTATGTAGGTACTATTACGGAATTGCCCACATTTGTAAATGTCGGAAATTGCGAGGGCTACGGACTGAGTAAAACCTCTGTAGCTGATTATCTTGAATATCGGAGATAATTTGATATGGACGAACAGCAGAATATCATCATTTATCGCACGGCGGATGGTCGGGCATCAGTAGCGCTGTATGCCAAGGATGGGAAGATTTGGCTAAACCAACAGCAGATGGCAGAACTTTTTGCCACCTCGAAGCCAAACATTAGTATGCATATAACTAACATACTGAAAGAAAATGAGTTATACAAAGATTCAGTTGTTAAGGAATTCTTAACTACTGCCGCTGACGGCAAGAACTACAACGTGGTTTTCTACTCTTTGGAGATGATTATCGCCGTGGGCTACCGTGTCCGTGGAATACGAGGTACTCAATTCCGCCAGTGGGCCACGGAGCATCTGACGGAATATCTTGTTAAGGGTTTCACGATGGATGACGAACGGCTGAAGAATCCTGATGGAAGGCCCGACTACTTCGATGAGTTACTAGCTCGCATCCGCGACATACGTGCATCTGAAAAGCGCTTCTATCAGAAGGTACGCGACCTGTTCAAACTCAGCAGTGATTACGATAAGACGGACAAGGCCACGCAGATGTTCTTTGCCGAAACTCAAAACAAACTGCTCTATGCCGTCACCCATCAGACAGCGGCAGAACTGATAGTTGCTCGTGCCGATGCCAATCAGCCGAATATGGGATTGACCACATGGAAAGGAAATATAGTGCGAAAAGGTGATGTCGTTATTGCAAAAAACTACCTCCAAAATGACGAGATAGAATCTTTAGATCGGCTCGTTGACATCTTCCTCACTAGTGCAGAAGAACGTGTGAAAGGGCGTATGGACTTGACACTTGACTACTGGCGCAAGAATGTTGACAACCTCCTGACTTTCCAAGAAAAGGATATCCTGCGGAGCAAAGGCTCTATCTCCAATACCAATGCAGAAGAAATCGTACGCAACAGATACGACATTTTCAATGTCAAACGTAAACAACTTGATGCACAGATAGCCGATGCAGAGGATTTAAAGATGCTGGAGGATTTGGAGAAAAGTATTGTTTCAAAAGGTAAGAATGGTAACAAAAACCATTGTTTACGTTAAAGCAATCTAAAATAATATAAGCCATGAAACTCCTAGACATATTACTATCACCAATACGCAACAACCCAAGATTCTATTTGGCTTTGATGTTCCTGTTCACCATCTCAATCATACCGATAGAGTATGGAAGATGTAGTAGGATGCGGGCTGGGTTGGAAATGTTTGGCGATATATACCTTCTATGCGCACTTATCACTCCGCTACCTGTCAAATACAGACGCTGGGTTAAGTATGCCTTCTTCGGACTGTTCTATATCGTTGGCTTAGTTGATATGATGTGCTATCAGACTATGGGGGTTGCCTTGATACCAAACGTTCTCCAGACGTGGTTGCAAACCAATATGCAGGAGGCATCAGAAGCATTAAGTCTCCATCTCACTCCAAGCCTTCTGCTCACCCCCGTCTCTCTGTTCCTTGTCTTGCCCTTTCTGCTTTATGCTTTACGAAACATATTGAGGCTGCAACGACGTGCTATAATCACCCTGCTTGTGCTAAGCCTCGTGGCTGTAGTGTATGGCATCAATAACAAGAGGTACCTTTGGCACGTCTATACCCGCGTCTCAGATGACGACATGAAAGAGGAGTGCGACGTAGAATCCATGACACATGAATATCTGCCCATATACCGCCTTGGACTGTGTATGAAGGAAATACGCAGGTTCTCCAAGATGAGGCATCATCTTCTGAGAAATGTCAGGACCACTGAGATAGACTCCTGCTCGTTTGATAGTCCGCTGATAGTGCTTATCATCGGCGAGAGTTACAACCGTCACCACTCTTCGCTCTACGGATATCCGCTCCCCACCGCTCCGTACCAAAAACGTATGTATGAGGAAGGCAGTCTCTATCGCTTCAACGATGTCATAGCCTCCTACAACCTCACATTCAAGTCGTTTCAGAATATGCTCACGCTTTACAACTACGACTCCCGCGGACAATGGTACGACTATCCCATACTGCCGGCCATTTTCAAGAAGGCAGGCTACAAGGTGTCCTTCTTCAGCAATCAGAACACGCTGGACAAAGCGTCGGCCTTTACCGACTTTTCAGAAGATATGTTCATGAACAACCCCGACATCAGTAGTTATATGTTTGACGTGCGCAACGAAAAGAGTCACCGATACGACATGCAGTTGACTGACGACTACCTGACACTCACCGACACTGCGTCTGTCAGTCCCCAATTAGTTATCTTCCATTTCCTCGGCGTCCATGTCGATTTTAAGCTCCGTTACCCTGAGGAACAGACCCTGTTTAGTGCTTCAGACTATCATCGGCCCGACTTAACTGCTGAAGAAAAGGAGACGCTGGCTCACTACGACAATGCCATACTCTATAACGATAAGGTAATAGAAACCATCATAGCGCTCTTTCGGTCAAAAGATGCTATCCTCATCTATGTGCCAGATCATGGTGAATTGGTTTACGATGACTGTCAGGAGATGGGAAGGAACATGCTAACCCAACGCAAGTATGTCATTCCCCAATACGACATCCCCTTCTGGATATATTGCACTAAGCAGTACAAGGAGAACCATCCTGAAATATGCAGACTCATAGAGCGGGCTGTTGACCGTCCGTTCATGACTGACGACCTGCCACACCTGCTGCTCTTCCTGAGCGGTATCAAGTGCAAAGGCTTTCAGCATCAGCGCAATCTTATCGATGAGCAATACAACGACAACAGAAAACGCATGATAAAAGGAGAATGTGACTACGACTTATGATTTTTATTTCTTTGTATGTACGATGATAGCTCCGCCCGCGCCTACAGCCGCATCCTCAAAGTGGCTCGCTCCATCGCCGATCTCGAGGGTTCAGAGAACGTGCAGAGCCATCATATTCCCCACGTTACGTCCAAAACTCCTT
The DNA here is from genome assembly GCA_947163985.1 of uncultured Prevotella sp. GTDB lineage: Bacteria > Bacteroidota > Bacteroidia > Bacteroidales > Bacteroidaceae > Prevotella. The sequence continues at coordinate 1,794 of CAMUVE010000019.1, read as the reverse complement.
TTCTCCTGTGGGCTCCATTTCCCCCCGACACTTTGGGCAGGTTCGCATGTCCCATATTCTGAAGTTCTCGCTGCCGCAGTTCAGGCATAGTCTGCCAACCTCACTGCGATAAGAGGGGGCAACGTCAGCAATGATGCCGCCCACCACGATGTTTTGGATAGTCTTGCAGTCGGAGCAGCTTATCGGGGTAATCTTCTGCCGGAAGAGTCCTCGTCCTTCGTACACTTCGGCTTCATACCCGCAAGACTTACAGCGATATTTCAGTTTCCACGCCATTACTTTATGTATTTTATCTTCGACGTATCACGTGGTTTTGCTTCAGGCTGCTCGTCGGCATAGCCTATAGCAATGATGTAGAGCAGTTTGTAGCCGGCGGGGATGTCGAGGCTGTCACGGAATGCCTTAGCTTTCTCGTCGTTTGTAAGGAAGCGCACCGGACCTGTCTGGATGCAGGTGCCAAGTCCCAATGACTGTGCTGCAAGCATCATGTTCTGTCCCATAAGACCAGCGTCGAGGTCGAATCTGCCGTCAGCGGGAGCGCATACGCAGATAAGGTTTGGAGCATTGCGTGTCTGACCCTTCACGTCTGCCATGATTTGTGGATTTTCAATGATTCGCACAGCCCAGTTCTGGCGGTTCATAGCGCTTGGAGCATTGATGCCGGCAAGTGCCACCGTTTCAAGTTTCTCGTGCTCTACGGGTTTGTCGAGGTATTTGCGTACAGAGTGACGTGCCATGATGTTGTCCAGCACGGGGTTAGTCTTGAAATCATTTGTGCTTTGTGCCGAAAGGGTCAGCACTCCCATCATCGCCATAAGGCAGAAAATCATTCTTTTCATAGTTCTATCGTTATTTATGTGTTACTTTCTTTTCTTTGTTCGTTGCAAAGATACAACCATTCTCTGGTATATCCATATTTTGTATAAGATATTTCAAAAAAAATCGAGGGTGCGTGGGTGCGAGGGTACGAGATATGCTTTATGCGCTTCTGAACTCCCCTCCCTTTGGAAAGGCTACGGGTAGGCGAGCTTGCTCGGGAATGGCGGTTGGGAGAGGCTTCACATATATACTCGCCCCTAAAAGTACGCCACTTTTGGGGTAAAAGTAGGCTACTTTTGGTATAAAGTGCTTTGGTGCTGAAGTCGTAACAAGCCTACTTTTACCGCATTTTTCCTGATTTGGTTGACAAAATGAGTGTCATTAGTGTCATTAGTGTCAAGTGTCATTAAGGAATCGGGATCCCCAAATTTCCGCAAAGTAATATAATAATATATATATTATTATTTACTTTGAGCATTTTTACTTCAAAAACCTTAATGACACTCGTGACACTTGACACTCGTGACACCGCTCCGTGTGTGCGTACAACCCCTGAAAAAAGTTGAATGAATTGCCTCTAAACCCTCATATAGATTGAATCTCCCTTCCTTTTTGGGAAAGGCTACGGGTAGGCGAGCCTTGCTCGGGTAATCGACGAAGTCGCTTCGCTAGTCGAAGAATGGGGGTGGGGGTAGGCTTTATTTCCTGAAATCGTTGACATCTTTCCTGAAAAGGTTGACAAAAATGTTAGTCATTAGTCATTAGTCATTAGTCAATAAGAAAATCGGGATGCCAAAAATCCGCAAAGTAATATAATAATATATATATATTATTATTTACTTTGAGCAAAATTTCACTTCAAAACTCTTAATGACTAATGACTAATGACTATAATGACTGCGTTCCATGTGTGCGTACAACTTGTCTTTCCCTGTATAGTGTTGACTCCTTTTGAGCCTTGATTTGTTGCTGTTT
>CAMUVE010000018.1:0-28617 GCA_947163985.1 uncultured Prevotella sp. | reverse complement strand
ACAAATCACGTGCTCTGGCCAACTGAGCTAAAGAGGCAAATCCTTGCAGCCGTTTAAGGCTTTCCACATAGGATATGTTCTAAAACGGCTGCAAAGATACGACGATTTTTTTAATCAGCAAAATTTTTTCGTCTTTTTTTTATCTGTCGCGCAGTTTTTCTTTGAATTTGGTTAGTTGAACCTTCATAGAATCCACACATTCGTCAATACTTTCCTCAAAAGTGTCGCATACTTTCTCCACGAAAAGTTTCTGTCCCGGCACTCCTACCGTAAGGCTTGCTTCCTTGTTCATCGCCGTTGCGGGCTTAACAACTTTCAGCTGTACGTCAACTTTCTGGATATCCTCGAAGGTCTTCTCCAACTTTGTTACTTTCTTCTCAATAAAAGTTCTCAACTGCTCTGTAGCGTCGAAATGAATAGCCTGAATTTTAATCTCCATAGTAACTTTTATTTAATGGTTAATAAATATGTATTTCTTCATCCTCTTGGATGTGTTTTCTCATATACTGCCTTTAGCTGCTCGAAGGTGGTGTGCGTGTATATCTCTGTCGTTGCCAGACTTTCGTGTCCCAGAAGTTTCTTCACACTTTCCAGTCCCGCCTCGTGGTTTAGCATTGCCGTAGCGAAACTGTGTCGCAGCACGTGGGGCGAACGTTTCTTCTGTGTCGTCACCAGTCCCAACTTGTTTATCACTATATCTCTGACCTTAATGGGCGATATTCTCTTGCCCTTTTCCGTCAGCAGCAGTCCGGGGGTTACCCTTACCACCATTTCGTCTCTTGCTGCTATGTATTTCCGCAACTCCTCCGCCAATTCATTGCCAAAAGGAATTATGCGTTGTTTGTTTCTCTTTCCCGTCACCTTCAGCTGACTGTTCACGAAGTCCACCATCTCGTCGTCCAGTCCCACAAGTTCCGACAGTCGCAGTCCGGTTGTATATAATACTAATATTATGGTACGCGCGAGGAGGTCGTCGTATGTGTCTTTCCACATCTCGGGCTCCAGAAGTCTGTCTATGTCCGCCTCCCTGATGAACTTCGGCAGCGGTTTTTCCTTCTTCGGACCTTTTATCATGTGCGACGGGTCTCGCTTTACGAGGTGTCTTGACAGGGCAAAACGATAAAAGGAACGCAACGCACTCAATCTTCTGTTGATTGACGTAGCATTGTTTCCTTTATCCATCATCTCTTCCATCCATCCTCGGATGACATCGGAGTCCACAGACTCCCATGTGAGTTCAGCACTAAGATTCTTGAAGTACGACTCGAATGCTGTCAGATCCTCGCCATAGCTTTCCACAGTCCTCTGCGAATAGTTTCGCTCTAACTGTAAGTAATTCAAGAATTTATTTATCATGCTATCGTTGCCTTTTCTACATTCACATGTTTTTCGGCAACGAATTTATGCAAAATTCTTGAAACGACCAAATTTTTGGCCGAATTTTTACTCTTCAGCGTCGCGCAGCTTCTGAACGTAGATAGCGTGCTCCATCTTCAAGCGCTTCAAAACAGAGGGCTTGTCGAACTGCTGGCGTGAACGGAGTTCCTTTACTACGCCTGTCTTTTCGAACTTTCTCTTGAACTTTTTCAGTGCTCTTTCGATGTTCTCACCATCTTTTACTGGTACGATAATCATTGCTTTTAATCTTAATTTTTTATATGTTTAACTTCTTATTATTTTCGCTATTTTTCTCGTGCGGACACGATTTGCGGCTGCAAAATTACATCAAATTTAGCAAACTGCCAAACTTTTCTGCTTTTTTTCTTCTTTAAGACTCAAAATTGTGGTGTTTTTAACTTCTCACACCCTTCATTGTTGTTATTGGCGACTCTCCAAACACCACAATTCGTGTTATTTTTTTGTACAGCGTATAGCACACCTCATCAGGGTCCACGAGTATGTTATATTCAAAATAATCTTTCAGTCCTTTCGATATTTCTTTTTGTTCCTTCACCTCTACTCCTTGTGTTGCGAGGTAAGCACGCACCTCGTCGCTCACCCTCCTGCTATCCACGAACAGCGTTGCCTTGTTCGACGCTATCAGCAGATAACTCTCCGCTGCCTTTCCGCTGGTTTCGTCGGGAGTTTGCAGGTTCAGCGTCCACGCTACGTCCTCACGTCTTGTCGCCAGCATACCGTCAGCGTGTTGTTTTCTTAGTTCCTGGCGTATTCTCGCTAACTTTTGCGTTGTCTGTTCGGTGGGGTTAATGAGTTTAATGGGAGTTATGAGAGGGTTGGGGTTATTCTTCCCCACCCTTTCTATTGGGTCGAAGTTAGTTCGTATGGTGATGCCCCCTCTATGTTTCATCTGTTCTTTCAGCGCCTCGACGTCTGCCGTCGATGTCTGCATGCCATCGATGCCCATCTCTGGCGACTGGAATTTCTTTTTCTCGAATTGTTCCTGCAGCCACTCTGCTATCGCTGGTATCGCTGCTGTCAGCGTCGGGTACTCCTCCTTCCTCCACAGCTCTACGTCCTCCTGCGTCACCACAGCGATGCCCTCCGCCTTGTCGTTGCTACTTATCCAGCAGCTGCCCTCCGCGGAAAGCACGAAGGCACTAAGGTGCTCTCTTCTCAGCTCCGTCCTTAGTGCCTCCAGTCTCTCTGTTATGACGTTTTCCATAAATATCTCCTATAGTTCCAACGGAGTGTATGGAAGGTTAAATACCTTCGCCACAGCCTCGTAAGTAATCTTTCCGTCGGTGATGTTTACACCTCGACGTAGCGCCACATCATCACGACAAGCCTGTTGCCAGCCCTTGTCGGCGAGAGCTACAGCATAATGCAACGTAGCATTTGTCAGCGCCATAGTTGAGGTGTTAGGTACAGCACCAGGTATGTTTGCTACAGCGTAGTGTACTATGCCGTCGATGGTATATACCGGGTCGCTATGTTTTGTGGGGTGCGACGTCTCGAAGCATCCACCCTGATCTATAGCCACATCGACGAGTACCGTTCCCGGCTCCATTAGCTTCAGCATATCGCGGGTTATTAGTCTTGGTGCAGCATCACCAGGAACCAGCACAGAACCAATAACGATATCTACCGTTGGCAGTTCCATACGAATGTTATGTTCCGACGAGTATAGCGTGTGTACCATCGGCATGTCGGCAGCAAGACGTTTCAGTCGCGGCAGCGAGATGTCAGTTATCGTCACGTCGGCACCCATACCCAAAGCAATTCGTGCTGCAGCCTCACCAACGGTTCCTGCCCCCAGCACCAGCACACGTGCCGGTTTCACACCAGGGACACCAGCCATCAGTTTGCCTTTGCCGCCCTGTGTCTTCTGCAGATAGTACGCACCGTTCTGTGTTGCCATACGTCCTGCAACCTCACTCATAGGTATCAGCAGCGGCAGCGAGTGGTCGTCCTTCTCCACCGTCTCGTAGGCAATGCACGTAGCGCCGCTCTTCAGCATAGCGTCGGTAAGTTCCCTTTCGCAGGCAAAGTGGAAGTATGTAAAGACCACCTGTCCCTTCCTCACCAGAGGATATTCCGGAGCTATAGGTTCCTTAACCTTCACTATCATTTCAGCCTCAGCATATACGTCCTCCATCGTAGGGAGAATCTTTGCCCCCACCTTCTCGTAATCAGCATCGCTGAAGCCACTACCCTCGCCTGCCGTATGTTGTACGACTACGTTATGTCCGTGTTTCACAAGCTCTGCAACTCCCGCAGGTGTCATTCCCACCCTGTTCTCGTTGTCTTTAATCTCTTTTGGTACTCCAATTTTCATAGTTTTAGGATTTTTAGTTAGTATTTTTTCTAGGTTTTCCTAGGACCCCCTAGGATTGCCTAGGATTTCCTAGGATTTCCTAGGATTTCCTAGGACCGCCTAGGCTTTCCTAGTTCTCCTAGTTCCTCTTCTAGTTCTTTTATTCTCTTTTTCAGCATTTGGTTTTCCGTTTCCAGCGCTTTCATGTATGCGTCCTGCTCTTTACGGTAGCCTGTGCGTGCTGCGTGCATACGTTCCTTTATTCCACCTTCGGTGACAAAGCGTTCCTCCAGGCGCTCTATGTATGAGCACATCATCTTGTCTGTCTGATGGCATAGCGTAAGGGCTAAGTTAGCCATTTTCTCGTCACTCATACCTTCCAACATAGGAACATAGTCACTATAGTCATTATGTGTGCTGCAGAAGTCGCGAAGTTTCTGCAGCTCCGGATTGTCGATACCCCATTGTTTAAGGTGGCGAGTATTTAAGTAGTCCAAATAATCAGAGCGAAGCTCCTGAAGACTTCCACGAGCTACGTTCAACAGCTTTATCTCCATCTCAGAGCTTGTCTGACCATCCTCGCTACCTTCCACTATATTCTGCTTGCCAGAGCGTGCAGCCTGTATCATCTGATCTACAGTACGGTCACCACGGGGAGGTAGAAAACGACTACAGAACTCCGACGTCAGTTGGAAGAGAACATCGCTCTTTCTGTAGAAGAACAGGTCTTTCCAGACAACCGCCTTCTTCAGAACCTTTCCCTTGGTGTTATATTCCATACTACTTCGTTTTTAAAGTTAACTAGGATTACCTAGAATCCACTGCAAAAATAAATTGTTTTTTACAAAGTTCCAAAAAAATGAAGAAAAAAAAATCACCACTACTCGTTGATGGGTAGTGGTGACACTAAAATTACTTATACAATGATTCACGCGTAAATTTCCTTACTCATCCTCTTCGTCGTCCCATACGGAAGTTGACATGAAGTTGCCTTTTGCGCCCTGATAGTCATCCTCTGTATATCTATTGGGGTCGAGTGGTTTACTTGTAGAATCCATGAGGAGTTGTTCTACATATATTTGTCTCGTTTCTGGCTTAATATATTTTTTCATTTTTATGTCCTCCTTTATTTCTTAATAATTTTCTTACCATTATAGATTACAACACCCTTATAGTTTTCACTTACACGCTGACCTGCAAGGTTGTAGTAGTGACCATCTGCATAAGTGCTGTTTACATTTGTTATACCGTTTGTCTCTGCGTCTGTCCAGGACATACCAAGACCCTTTGAAGTAGCACCACCGAACTTAGTCTTTAGAACCTGAAGATAAGCTTTGTTTGCATTATTTGTGAATGTAGAGCCTGTCTCCAATGACTTTGGCACAAAGAAACCATACTCGTATGTCAGAGGATCTTCACTTACCTTCGTACGACCCGAGATAAAGTAGTAGTAGTCATCGTCTGCGGTAATTGTCTCTGTGGTGTTGGTACCGTGGAGAAGGTTCTCAGCAGAGAAGTCAACATCGTCATCAAGAATAGTGTAACTAACTTCTGCATTTACCTCACCCTTGATGATAGCTCCTGTGTTTGCAGGAATCTTATTCTCTGAGAACTGCTGGAAGTTAACCACCTGGTTCGCATCAACATCAGCAGCATAGTATGCCTTACCATTATCTCCTTCAGCAATGAATTCGGCAGCAAATGGCTGATGCCATGTATTGAATCCTGCAGGACCAATAGTCATCGTTACTGTTGCATTTGTCAGAGATGTGCGGTAGTCTGCATATGCTAAAACAGATGCCAAGTATGTAAGTACAATATTCTCAACATATGCCATACCACTTGATGCAAAAGTATAAGATGAAGACTGATGATCCGTTAAATCTGAAGTATAGAGATTGGATGTAAAATCACCGGTCTTTACTTGGAAAATTTGATTACTGCTTGCATCCGTCATTGTCAATGTAACATTTTTACCCCAAGTATTAGCAGTTTTACGAACCGTTACTTCTTTGATTGAAGTTACATTTGCCGATGGAGTGACAGTAATTGATTGATTATTCAATCCGCAATTATTGCTATTTACAAATGTCACAGACGCAAACGTCCATGTTCCTTCATTGTTTACTGTTGGACTACTGCCTGAGCTCTTCTTGAATGTAAACGTAGATGTTTGTTCTACATTAGGAACAATTGTCTGTTTAGCATATACAGCATAGAGAGTGATGTCGTTTGTCGGTGTATATGTAGATTCAACAATAAGTTCTACGGGTTCTGTATCTGTAGGAGTATCGATTTCTTCATCCAGCCAACCCTGTACCTCATAGTTGCCTACAGGCGCAATTGTCGGAATTGTAACGGCATCTCCATATGATTCCTGACGCACCTCTGTTTCCTGTCCGTTAGCTGAGAACGTTACTGTATAGCGAGGACGAACAGTAACGGAGTACTCTTTTGTCAATTCCTTATATGGAGTATAATAACCCGTTCCCTCATCATACTCGTCATAGGCTGCCGCTGTAGCTACAATTGTAGCAGTACCACAATCGCCATTCAGTGTAACAACACCTGTCTCTGCATTTACAGTTCCAATTGCATCACCAGTAATAGCGTATGTTACAGCGCCCTTGACAGTTGTCTTGGTAACTTCCTGACCAGCAAAACTGGTTACAGCATCCGTTTCTTCGTCTAAGTTATAAGAATTATTGGTAAATGACATCACCTGATTTTGAGGTGCATTGTGAGTCTTTTTAAACTGGCTCTGTTCATATAGATTGATTCGAGGAGTTTCACCATTATACAAACTTATATAACCTGTAAAATTACCTTTTTCCTTATTGGTAACTGAGGCGCCACCATTAGGTGAGAACATTGTAATTGTGGCTTCCTCTTCACCTATCTTACTTCCATCCCTAAGGGTAGTGGTTGTACTTGGTTTATCTATTGTAACAGCATTGATAGTTACAAGCTGACCATCAAGAGATGCAGCATTAGCCCTAACCTCTGCAACTGTTTTAGTTAAAGCTGCAGGAATTACTCCATCTTCGGTAACTGTTGCTGCACTAAGGTCGATATCTGTTAATTGGTCAATACTATTTGTAATCTTTACAGTACCGCTAACAGCACCATTTATCTTTTGACCTGCAACCAATCCGTGATCGGATTTATTGACAAGGATGGCAGCACTTGCATCCTGAATATAAGCATAACTACCTTTGACGTATGTAACAACAGCATTCGTGAGGTCTGCTGTAAATGCCTTACCCGATGTACTGTCTATTGTCTTCAGTCCCGAAATCGTTGTCGCACTCTTGACAGTTACTTCGTATGTGTCATATGCTGCTGCACTAACCCCCAGCTCTGCATCAACACTGGCAGTAATGGTGGTAGTACCAATACCAACAGCAGTAACAATACCATCACTATTGACAGTTGCTACATCTGTATTGCTTGATGTATAGTTGATAGTCTTGCTAACTCCTGTTACCGTAGCAGTGTTTGTATTTTCCGTTGTTCCGTCCAGATAGAGGGTTACAGGATCCGCGCTACCAAAGGCTACGGTAGGAGTAATAATGGCAGAGGGTTTAGAATTATAAGCAGTCTTTGGGATATATAATTTCATTGCAGTATATGGGCTGCTAGTATACGTGCCCACATAATAAGTTTTCCATCCACTATCAAATTCCAACGCAGCTTTATCACTTGCAGCATTGCGAAGCGCAAACAGATTATCAGCATTTGTATTCACCTCGATTATCCATTTATTGTTTGTGCCTGACCAATCAATAGGTTTATCATTACCATCGCTGGTTGATAAATTCTCCTGGCTTAACGTACCACTTGCACCAGTAAGCACATAACCTGTAGTATTGTCACCACTTAAGGCAAACATCTGATCTGATGACAATGTTATCTCACCTGTGGTTTCTGTAGGTGCAGTAACGGTTGTAGCACTATGGTTTAGTATTCTGCTGGTAGATCTGCTACTTGCTACTGCTATTTTCTTTGCAAAAGCAATCTGTGACGCGGAAGTTACACGAGTATAAGCATAACCAGTTTCTGAAAGTGTATATACTGCATGAAGTTCTGTATCAATTGTAGGATAATATGTAGAACATGCTTTATAAAGAGTTGGTTGTGTTGTCGTATTATCAACTGCATCCGCAGCCCAGCCAATGAACTCCCATCCTGCAACTCCTGGTGTTGCTGTAGGAAGTGTTACACCTGCTCCACCAATTGTTTCAGTATCACTTGTTGTACCACAAGAACCACCTTCTGCATCGAAAGTTACCGTATAGGTCGGTATCGCTTCGAAATTTATTGTTACAGTACAATCTGTTGAAGGTGTTACAGAAAAAGTATTATCTCCATTATTTGTAACCGTAGCAGTTCCTGTTGTCACCGTATATCCTCCATCACCAGCAATAACGCGATAGCCTTCTTCAGGTGACGCTGTTATTGTTGAACCATCTAAAGAAACGGTTCCGTAGCTATCGTTGTTTGATTGTGCTGTAATAGTATGAGAAGGTGTAACATTATATGTAATTTTAAGTACTGACATTCTAATTTGAGCTGTAGTAGATATAGTTACGCTATTTGCATTACCAGACCAAGTACCTGTTGATCCTGAATAAGAATACGAACCAACATTTGCACTTGCATTACCAGGACCATATTTCGAAGTGCCACTGGCTGTACAGGTAAATTCAATTTTTGTTATATTTCCACCAGAACATGTAAATGTACCACTTTGACCACCGTAAATCTGGTAGTAACTAGCATTGTTCATTGTAGTCATAGTAGCGGTAACTGCTCCCTTCGTAACAGATGTTTCTCCTGTATCAGTCCCTGGTGTGAACGTTTGTTCATCTGCCCACACACTCGAACTTCCGACTATCAGGGCGAATAGTAGGAATAAACTCTTTAAAAAGTTTGTTTGTTTCATTTTGTTTAAAAATTAATTATTAAGTTATTATAATTATATGTGTATCTTCTTTGTCCAGAGGGGGGTCGGCACTAAGTTGTGCAAATCCCGTAGGTTTGCCTATTATAGGCACTTTCTTCATCGTCGCTACGATTTATCTTATCAAAGTCGGTGACAAAGGTACGAAAATTTTGATTAAGTGAGAAGAAAATGAATGTATTTATTTTCTCGAACGTGAAAAATTTATCAAATAAGCGAGCGAAATACCAAAGGAAAACTTGTTTTTCTTTGTATTCCCGAGCGGAAGTACCTTAGACGAAGTCAGAGGTACGCATAAATGAGCATAAAAAACAAAAGAAATAATTGTTTTTCTTTGCATTTTTAGCCCAAAATCAATAAAAAATTAGGGGTTTTGAAGGCGTTTTTTAGCGATTTTTGGGGTAAAAAGCTGTATTCGTGTCAAAGTCAAAAGGAGATAAGATTTTGTAAGTGTTTAAAAATCAGTGGTTTAAAAGAAAAAATAACTAAAAAGCTGGTCAAGGTCAAAGTGGTCAAAGTCGATTTTGAAGTAAAAAATGGTTCAAAGTATATAATAATATATATATTATTATAATACTTTGCAGAATTTGGCTAATCCGATTTCGATTTTGACCATTTTGACCTTGACCATTTTGACCACGCCTCGTTGTCAACGAAACCAGGGAAAATGGTGTAAAAGTAGGCTTGTTACGACTTCAGCATCAAAGAAGTTTATACCAAAAGTAGGCTACTTTTACCCCAAAAGTGGCGTACTTTTAGGTGCGAGTACATATGTCTTATCGGGGGTACGGGGTACGAGGTGCGAGAATACATGGCGGAAAAATGAGGAATTTTGCAAAGTCCACGTTGCAAAGCAAAATGGTTTTAGAATAAATAACACTTTTATATCTAAATAATAATGCATAATTCATAAATATTTCCTACCTTTGTGCCCAGAAATTTCTAAAAGACATAATATTATGGCATTTTTAACAAACGACAAACTTACAATTGTTGGAGCTGCTGGAATGATTGGCTCTAACATGGCACAGAGTGCCCTCATGATGGGTTTAACAAAGAACATCTGTCTCTACGACGTATTCTCTCCGGAAGGCGTTGCTGAGGAGATGCGCCAGAGCGGTTTCGACGAGGCAAACATTGTTGCTACAACAGATGCTCGCGAGGCTTTCACTGGTGCGAAATACATCATTTCGAGTGGTGGTGCTCCACGTAAGGCTGGTATGACACGCGAGGACCTTCTTGCTGGCAACTGTAAGATTGCTGAGGAGCTGGGTCTTAACATCAAGAAGTACTGCCCAGACGTAAAGCACGTAGTTATCATCTTCAACCCTGCTGACCTTACCGGTCTGGTAACTCTTCTGTATTCAGGACTGAAACCCGGTCAGGTAACAACACTTGCAGGTCTTGACACTACACGTCTGCAGAGCGCGCTTGCTAAGAAGTTTGGTGTTATGCAGAGCGAAATCACAGGTTGCGCTACATACGGTGGTCACGGAGAGCAGATGGCTGTATTCGGAAGCCACGTTGTAGTAGCAGGTCGCAAACTGACAGACATCATCGGCACAGCAGAGTTCCCTGCTGAGGAGTGGGAGCAGATGAAGGTTGACGTTACCAAGGGGGGTGCAAAGATCATCGAGCTCCGCGGACGTTCAAGTTTCCAGAGTCCTGCATACCTCTCTGTAGAGATGATTCGTGCCGCTATGGGTGGTGAGCCTTTCCGTTTCCCAGTAGGAACATACGTAAAGACCGACAAGTACGACCACATCATGATGGCTATGAAGACCACTATGACAGCAGAGGGAGCTAAGTTCGAGGTTCCACAGGGTACTCCTGAGGAGAACGCTAAGCTGGACCAGAGCTACGAGCACCTGTGCAAGATGCGCGACGAGCTGGTAACACTGAATATTGTTCCTCCAATCTCTGAGTGGAACAAACTCAATCCAAATCTCTAATGGCGCTAATAAAAACGGTTAACGGACTTCGCCCACGATGGGGTAAAAATTGCTACTTCAGCGAGAATGCCACCATCGTGGGCGAAGTAACTATGGGCGACGAATGTTCCGTATGGTTCAATGCTGTTGTACGCGGCGACGTCGCATATATTAAAATAGGTGACAGGACAAACGTACAGGACGGAGCCGTTCTGCACACTACGTTTGAGACAGGTCCTCTGAACATAGGCAGCGACGTAACTATAGGCCACAACGCCACAGTCCACGCATGTACCATTCACGACGGGGCACTGATAGGCATGGGCTCTACCCTACTGGACCACTGTGAGGTTGGCGAAGGAGCTATCGTAGCTGCCGGCGCACTCGTGGTGGGAGGTACAAAGATTGGTCCTCACGAGATATGGGGAGGAGTGCCTGCCAAGTTCATTAAGAACACACGACCCGGGCAGACCGACAATGCAGCCCACTATGTGAAGTACATGGACTGGTACCGTCCAAGAAAAGACTAATCAACGTAATACTGAACGGCAAGCATTGTGAGGTCATCGCTCTGCTCTGCATTGCCAGTAAACTCGCGTACAGAAGACCTCATCCTACTAATTATTCTCTCAGGCGTCTGACCTACCGACTCCTTGAGAATCTCTATAATACGACCATCTCCATAGAGGTCGTATTTTTCATTCTCTGCCTCCGACAGTCCGTCGGTGTAAAGGAAGATGGTGGTGCCGGGCTTTATCTCTTCTACCTGCAGAGTATATTTGACGCTCTGAATGACACCTATGGGAAGGTTCGAGTCGCAAGCTAAGTAGCCCACACCTATAGGCGATGCTAATATTGGCGCCGTATGACCGGCATTGCAATACTTCAGGACACCTGTTTTCAGGTCAAGATTACCGACGAAGAGCGTAGCGAACATCAGCGACTCGTTGCGTGTCGATATAGACTTGTTCAGTGCTTTCATGATGCGTGCCGGATCATCTTCCTTTTCGGACAACGAACGGAACAGCGCACTGATGACAGCCATAACAAGAGCGGCGGGGACACCCTTTCCCGACACGTCGCCGACGCAGAAGAAGAGGTGTTCGTCGCGGATGTTAAAGTCGTAGAGGTCGCCACCTACAGCCTTGGCAGGAACAAGAAGTCCGTAGAGGTCAACATCCTTGCGCTCAGGATATGGTGGGAACGTCTTGGGCAGCATAGACATCTGAATGTCGCGTGCAATATTCAGCTCGCTCTCTATAGATGCTTTCTGTGCTGCCGTCTCCTTCAGCTGCTCGACATACTCGGTGAGCGAAATCTGCATCTTCTCGAAAGAGTCGCGCAAACGTCGTATCTCGTCATTGTATTTTATTTCCGGCAGTGAAGTATCGAAGTTTCCCTTTGCCACCTCGTCAGCAGAGAGGGCTAACATGCTCAACGGTTTTGTAGCATGGCGCACGGTGATGCGACATATCACGAACACCAGGACAAGTCCTATAAGCATAACCGCCATAACCATTGTGGAAAGGATAAAGGCGGGCAGCAGTACCAGGCTGCGCGGCACGACGATAGCCATAGACCACCCTGTGCGCTTTAGCGGAGAGTAGAACACTATGGAGTTCACGTCGTCCATCTCTATCGTCATGTACCCCGACTCTCCCCTCATCATGCGGCGTGCCAACTGGTCGTCGAGTTCGCTTTCCGTATTTCTCGCATCCTTCGCGAAGTTCTCCGCAAGCACCCGTTTCGACTCGGGGTGTACAATATACTCGCCATTACGTCCAAGTATGAAACTATAGGTGCGAAGCTTGTCGTGCAGATTATTCAGCTTTAGCCATCCGTCGTTGTTCGACTTACTCTCTATGTCGCGCATCTGCGTGGTAAGCCACTGAAGCGATACGTCGGCGCCGAAGACTCCTACCAGCGTACCTCTCTTATTCCGTATAGGCTGCGAGTAGGTGCACATCATCGTCCTTCCTCCGTCAGCGTCGAAATACGGGTCTGACCAATAGCCCTCATTATACTTTATGGCATTGACATACCAGTCTTTTGTAAAATAGTCATGATACTCGGAACCTATGTTCGAAGTATCTATGTCTCCTCCTTCCCGTCGTGCGGCATAAGGCTCATACCATCGCCCTTTCTCCTTATAATAGTCCGGCACGAAAGCCATGCTACAGCCTACGACATGCGGATTGTACTTCAACGCGTCTGCCAACGCTTTCTCCAGGTTTACGTCACCATTGACAGCCTTCTCTATCTCGTTGACGTTATTGTCGGCACCCACTTCGACAGAAGCCAGCATACCCTCCACCTTGCTATCTACAATATTTATGATGCCGTGAAACCTTGCCTGTGTCTCGTCCATCATAGCCTCGGTAACGAGGTGCAGAATAAGCAGGGATACCGCCGTCATTGTCAGCAGTACAGTAAGCGTAATCCAACGTGTGAGGCGTGAAGCGAAAGAATGTGGTTTGAGTGTCATTATTCCTTGATTTACTATAGTGGGACAGCATAGAGAATCCTGTCAGTAGCGCCAGCCTGTCCTTTTACGAACTGACCTGCTTTCTCACTACTGTCCTTGAGGAATGCCTTATCCGTATCAAAACGGTTCATCAGCGTCTCGAACTCGGCAGCGTCGTGAATCTCGAAACATCCGCCTGCCTGCATCAGTCCTTGTGCCTCCTCAAACTTCTTGTTGTTCGGACCTATTATGACGGGCATATCCCAGACGGCAGCCTCGAGGGTATTGTGAATACCTACGCCGAAGCCTCCACCGATGTATGCCACCGTTCCGTAGTTATAGATACTCGAGAGCAGTCCGAAGCAGTCTATCAGCAGACAGTCGGCTGTGGCAGCCTCCTCGGGTGTTGTCTGGGTGAAGCGTACGGTATTGCGCTGGAGCTTTGAAAGTATCTGTTTCAGGTGCACCTCGCCGATAACGTGAGGAGCGATGATAAGTTTCCAGTCCTTATGCTTATTAAAATAAGGTATAAAGACGTCCTCGTCGGGTCCCCAGCTGCTGCCAGCGACGAACACCTTCTCGGAACCTTTCACGAACGACTCCACGATAGGCAGTTCCTTAGCAAGACTCTTTATCGTCATAACTCTGTCGAAACGTGTGTCGCCGGTTATCTCCACCTCGTGGATGCCTATCTTCTCAAGGAGCATACGACTCTCCTCGTTCTGTACGAAGAAGCGTGTAAAACACTTCAGCACGTGAGCATACTGACGTCCGTACCAACGGAAGAATACCTGGTCGGGACGGAATATGGAGCTTACGCTATATACGGGCACCTTCCTGTGACGCAGAACGTGCAGGTAGTTATACCAGAACTCGTACTTTATGAAAAACGCCGCAACGGGACGCACCGTACGAAGGAAACGACGTGCGTTGGTAACGGTGTCGATAGGCAGATATGTTATGATGTCGGCACCAGGATAGTTCTTCCTTACCTCGTAGCCCGAAGGCGAGAAGAAGGTAAGGAGGATTTTGTAGTCGGGATGTTCCAGACGAATGCGTTCTATGATGGGACGTCCCTGTTCGAACTCACCGAGTGAGGCAGCATGTACCCAAACATATTTCGCATTAGGATCAACCTTACGTTTCAGTATTCTGAATGCACGACGCTGTCCACGCCACATAAGACGTATCTTATGGTCGAAGATGGCAGCTATGCTGACACCGAACCATACGAAGTACATTAATATGTTATACATCTCTCTGCAAAGACTTTTTGTTATTCGTTGTTGCTTTCGCCACCTTTCGGCAATTCGTCGATAGCTTTTCT
The DNA here is from genome assembly GCA_947163985.1 of uncultured Prevotella sp. Lineage (GTDB taxonomy): Bacteria > Bacteroidota > Bacteroidia > Bacteroidales > Bacteroidaceae > Prevotella. The sequence goes on along the minus strand of CAMUVE010000018.1, from coordinate 14,217 downwards.
GAGGCGACGGAGTGTCTCGTTCTTTCCGAGGAAGGCAGAGATGTCGAACATTCCAGGTCCCTTGCCTATACCCACGAGGGCAAGACGGAATGCATTCATTACGTCGCCAAGTTTATAGCCCTTCTGCTCTATCCACGCCATAACAACCTTCTCCTGATTCTCGAGAGAGAAGTCGTCGAGACCTTCGAGAAGCTCTGCCAACTCGGTCATCACCTCGGGAGAGTCTTCCTTCCAACGCTTGCGGACAGTCTTCTCGTCGTATTCTGTCGGCGGGATGAAGAAGAACGAACACAGACTCCACAGCTCGCTGACGAAGTTTACTCTGTCCTTCATCATGTGAACCACTTGAGTGATGCGTTCCATAGACTCCTCGACACCATAATTAAATACTATAGGTGCGAAGAGGTTGGCTATCTCTTCGTCGCTCTTCTTGAGCATATATTCGTGGTTGAACCATATTCCTTTCTGGAAGTCGAAACGGGCACCAGCCTTTGAGCATTTGGATATGTCGAAAGCCTTGACAAGCTCGTCGAGTGAGAATATCTCCTGCTCTGTTCCCGGGTTCCATCCCAGGAGTGCGAGGAAGTTGATTACTGCCTCGGGGAAGTAGCCCTGCTCGCGGAAACCGTTAGACACCTCGCCAGTCTTGGGGTCGTGCCACTCAAGAGGGAATACGGGGAATCCGAGACGATCGCCGTCGCGCTTTGACAGTTTTCCTTTTCCGTCAGGCTTAAGAAGCAGAGGGAGGTGGGCAAAACGAGGCATCGTATCTTCCCATCCGAAGGCTCTGTACAGGAGCACGTGGAGCGGAGCACTTGGCAACCACTCCTCGCCACGAATGACGTGAGATATCTCCATGAGGTGGTCATCGACGATATTTGCAAGATGATAGGTAGGCAACTCGTCAGCACTCTTGTAAAGCACCTTGTCGTCAAGGATGTCGCTCTTGATGACCACATCACCGCGAATCATATCGTTAACATGTACCTCCTCGCCTGGTTCTATCTTGAAACGCACTACGTACTGACGTCCTTCGGCAAGGAGTTCTTCAACCTCATCCTTGCTTAGTGTCAGCGAGTTGCGCATCATGCCGCGGGTCTTGGCGTCGTACTGGAAGTTCTGTACCTTCTGACGTACCTGCTCCAACTCCTCAGGGGTATCGAAAGCTATGTATGCCTTACCCTCGTTGAGCAGCTGGTCAACGTACTTCTTGTATATCTTCCTACGCTCACTCTGACGATAGGGACCATACTCGCCACCGAAGGAAACGCCTTCGTCGAACTTAATACCTAACCAACGGAAAGACTCAATGATGTAATCCTCGGCACCAGGAACGAAACGGCTGCTGTCGGTATCTTCAATACGGAACACTAAATCGCCACCATTCTGGCGCGCGAACAAATAATTATATAATGCCGTACGCACACCACCAATGTGCAGAGCACCTGTTGGACTGGGTGCAAAACGAACTCTTACTCTTCTCATATTCTTAAATTTTTGTGCAAAATTAAAAAAACTTTATCAATTATGCGGCATAAATTACAAATATTTCGTATTTTCGCACACAAAATAGATACATAATGAGAATGATTAAGAATATAAACACCTACGACAACCACAGTCTGCGCAACAATGCGAGTCGTGCTGTGCTTGTCATAATAACTACGGCTATCATCGTTTGGTTCATGCCACGAACCAGCGGAATGAGCTATCATTACGACGTCGGAAAACCGTGGAGCTACAAGTCGCTTATTGCCGACTTCGACTTCCCCATTTACAAGTCTGAGGAGCTGCTGCAGTACGAGCAGGACAGTATTCTGGCAAACTACGAACCATATTACGAATATAACAGCAATGTGGAGAAGACGCAGATAGCTAAGTTCATTAATGAATATAAGGACGGAATACCCGGACTGGGACAGGAATATGTGAGGATTATCTGCACACAGCTGCACAAGATTTATCAGGCGGGTGTCATCGCCGCCAACGACTACTCTCGGGTGCACAAGGACTCTACCAGCATGATAAGGGTAATCAACGGAAAGATAGCCACAAACATAAGCACCAGCGGCATATACACTCCGCTGAGCGGCTACGAACAGATATTCTCGGACCCACGACTTGAGGCACAACGACAGGCATTGCAGAAGTGCAACCTCAACGAGTTCATACACTCTAACCTGAAGTACGACAAGGAACGTAACAAGACGGAACAGGAGGACCTGCTAAGCTCTATACCTATAGCTAACGGTATGGTGCTCTCGGGACAGAAAATCATAGACAGAGGAGATATCGTTGACGAGCAACTGTACCGCGTGCTCAGCAGCTTCGAGAAGGAGTCGCAGCGACGCAAGAGCAATACCGAAGAGATAAGCAGTATCCTCATAGGACAGATATTCTACGTAACACTGCTAATCCTCGTATTTACCACTTTTATAGCCCTCTTCCGCAGAGACTATTTCGGAAAGCCGCGTGCTCTGATGATGGTTTACGTAATGCTGACGATATTCCCTATCATCGTGTCGCTGATGGTAGAGAACCAATTCCTCAGCGTATATATGATACCTTTCACCATAGCACCTATCTTCATCCGTGTGTTTATGGACTCACGTACCGCCTTCGTTACACATCTTATAATGATACTTATATGTGCTGCGATAGTGAAGTACCAGTATGAGTTTATCATCATACAGCTTGTGGCAGGTCTGACGGCTATCTACTCGTTGCGCGAACTGACACAACGTGCACAGATGTTCCGCACGGCGCTGTTCGTCACCATTGCCAGCAGCATAGTCTGTCTGGCACTGCAGCTAATACAGAACAACACTATTTACGACATCGACACAAGTATCTATAAGTTCCTTATAATAAACGGTATCTTGCTGCTCTTCGCTTATCCTCTGATGGTGGTCGTGGAGAAGATGTTCGGATTTGTCAGCTACGTTACTCTCATAGAACTTTCAAACACCAACAAAGACTTACTGCAGCAGCTTAGCGAGGTGGCTCCAGGAACCTTCCAGCACTCTATAATGGTAAGTAACCTGGCGGCAGAGATTGCCAGCAAGATTGGTGCGAAGGCGCTGCTGGTACGCACAGGAGCACTCTATCACGACATAGGAAAGATGTATGACCCCGTGCTGTTTACCGAAAACCAGGCTGGCGTGAACCCGCTTGACAAGATGCCGCGCCAGGAGGCTGCACAGGCTATAATAAAACATATCAGCGAAGGACTGAAACTGGCGGAGAAACATAACCTGCCGAAAATCATCAAGGACTTCATAAAGACTCATCACGGTGAAGGCAAGGCGAAGTTCTTCTACATAGAATATCAGAATGAACACCCCAACGAGAAAATTGACGAGGCTCCATTCACCTATCCTGGTCCGAACCCTATGACCAGCGAACAGGCTATACTGATGATGGCTGACGGTGTGGAGGCGGCATCGCGCTCTATAAAGGAATATACCGAGGAGAGCATCAGTCAACTGGTGAACAGAATCATCGACACACAGGTTACTGAGGGCTACTTCCGCAACAGTCCTATAACGTTCAAGGATATCAGCATAGCAAAACAGGTTCTCATAGAACGACTGAAAACGGTGTATCATACAAGAACAAGCTATCCGGAACTGAAGAAATAGCAGCAGCATTTACATACTAAAGGTTAATAAATATTAAATGTTTTGCACATTTACATAAAGTTTTGTGCAATAATTATACCTTTGCAGCCGATTTTTTAAAGAATTGTTAAGATGGATAAAAGAAAATTAAGCTGCATCCTTATTGCTGCTATGGCATCTGTAAACGTATTTGCAGGTGGTATCCTTACCAACACTAACCAAAGTGTAATGTTCTTGAAGAACCCTGCACGTGACGCAGCCATCGGTCTTGATGGTGTTTACTCTAATCCTGCAGGTGTAGTATTTATGAAGGAAGGCTTCCATATTGCCGTAAACTGGCAGATGGCGCGCCAGACACGTACTATCACCTCTACGAATCCTCTCTTTGCACTTGGCAAAAAGAACGACGGTAAGACAACAAAGACTTTCGAAGGTATTGCCAATGCGTACATGATTCCTTCTCTTCAGGCTGCCTACAACAAGGGCGACTGGAGTATTCAGTTTAACTTCTCGATGCCTGGTGGCGGCGGTGTCTGCGAATACGGCTCTGGTCTGGGTTCATTCGAAGCTGCCGTAGCTACTATTGCTAATAAGCTGAACGGACTTGGTGTTGAGGGTTACGACGTGGACGCATACATGCGCGGACGCCAGTACTACTTTGGTTTCCAGTTGGGTGCTGCATATAAGATTAATGATAACTGGTCTATTTACGGAGGTCTCCGCATGCTCTACGGCGATGCTTCTTACAAAGCACGTCTTTCAAACATCATGGTGAAGCAGGCTGGTGAATATATCTCTTTTGACGACTTCATCTCTAACTCTGTTGCTGGCATAAACCAGCTGAAGGGTGCTGCAGCACTTGCAGAGAGCATGGGTTACCAGCTTCCCGCAGAGCAGATGGAACAGCTGAGAAGAGGTGAGGCAGCACTGCCTGAACTGCGTGCGCTGGAGAAGTACTCTCAGGGTGTGAACCTTATGAGTATCCAGACTGGTTTCGGTTTCGCTCCTATCATCGGTGTCGATTTCAAAATAGCTAACTTCAACTTCGCCGCTAAGTATGAGTTTAATACTGAGATGAAAATGAAGAACCACTCGACACTCGACAAGGCTATGGAGATTGAGGCTATCAACAAGTATCAGGACGGAACAGACGTTGACGAGGATGCTCCGGCACTGCTGACGGTGGGTGCTCAGTGGAGCGTTATCCCTGAAGTTCGTCTGAACCTCGGCTATCACCACTACTACGACAAGAATGCTCACTGGTATAACAACGCACAGAGCAAGCTGAAGCACGGCACTAACGAGTACCTCGCTGGTGTGGAATGGGACATCTCACCACGTGTGAACATCTCTTGCGGTGGACAGATAACACGCTACGGACTGTCTGACGACTATATGAACGATATGTCGTTCGTCGTTAACAGCTACTCTGCTGGTTTCGGTCTTAGCTACAAGGCAACAGAGAACATCACTCTCACTGCTGCTTACTTCCAGACAAACTATAGTGACTACGAGAAGACTACGATTGCTAACCAACAGACTGGAGCAAGAATCTTAGGCGACTCTTTCACAAGAACAAACAGAGTAATAGGTTTAGGATGTCAGGTAGATTTCTAATAGACTAAAGACTACAGCGGATCTACATCGAAATAAACTTGTATAGAACTATTGCGTGGGTTGTCAAGTAGCGCCGAACGTACGGCACGAAGACACTCACGCACTTTTTTTATGTCTATCCCAAGCTCCAGCTTGAGGACTATCTTGCGGATATTCATTGTCTTTATCATAGAAACGGAAGGACGGTCCGGACCAAGGACCCTGCTTCCGAAATACTGCTGAAGACGCACCACCATATCCTTCGCGGCAGCATCTACCAACTTCGCATCCTTATGTTTCAGGTATATATCAATGAGTCTCTGATAAGGAGGATAGCAGAAGTCGTGACGCTCTTCTAACTGTTGGTTGAAGAACTGTTCGTAGTCGTTGCTGACCACCTGACGGATTACAGGGAGCTGAGGACTCTTCGTCTGAAGGATAACACGTCCTCGTTTTCCGCGTCGTCCTGCCCTACCGCTAACCTGCGACATCATCATAAAGGCATGCTCGTAGGCCCTGAAGTCGGGATAGTTAAGCATGCTGTCGGCATTGAGAATACCTACAACAGACACGTTGTCGAAGTCGAGACCTTTTGTTACCATCTGGGTGCCTATAAGCAGCTGCGTACGACCAGCGGAGAAGTCGGTGATGGTGCGTTCATAGGCGTGACGACTCCTGGTAGTGTCGAGGTCCATACGAGCCACCTTGATGTCCGGGAATATCTCAAGTACTTTGTCTTCTATCTTCTCTGTTCCGTAGCCTCTGCTTATGAGACTCTCACTGCCGCAGTTGGGACAGGTGGAAGGAACGGGATACACGCTACCGCAATAGTGACACGACAGGACGCCTTGGGTCCTGTGGTATGTTAACGAGACATCACAACGACTGCAGTGAGGCACCCAGCCGCACTCCTTACACTCTATCATAGGCGCAAAGCCTCTTCTGTTCTGGAAGAGGATAACCTGTTCGCCAGAGTTTATGGCGCTGCGGATAGCAGAGATAAGGTCGGGAGAGAAGGGACCGTTCATCATCTTACGATGTTGCAGGTCTTTGATGTCTACAACTTGTATCTCAGGGAGCTCTACGCCCTTGTATCTCGTGGAGAGGGTGACGTGTCCGAACTTCTTGGACTGTGCATTATAATAGCTCTCGAAGGAGGGCGTCGCCGTTCCGAGAAGTGTCTTGGCACCATACATCTGGGCTAACATGATAGCAACGGAACGGGCATGATAGCGCGGCGCGGGATCTTGTTGTTTGAAGGAGGTTTCATGTTCCTCGTCGATAATCACCAATCCAAGGTTCTGGAATGGTAACAGGACGGCGGAACGGGCTCCAAGAATAACGTCATAGGGATGTGACGACAACTGTTTCTGCCATATCTCTACACGCTCTGCATCACTGTACTTCGAATGGTATATACCCAAACGGTCTCCGAAGATACGCTGCAGACGTTCTCTTATCTGTACCGTCAGAGCTATCTCGGGCAAGAGGTAAAGGACTTGTTGCTTCCTCTCTAATGCCTGCTTTATAAGATGAATGTATATCTCGGTCTTACCACTCGAGGTAACACCATGAAGCAATGTTACATTATGCTTCAGGAACGACATAAGTATCTGGTTGTAGGCTGTCTGCTGTGCATCGGAAAGCTTTTGTATGCGTTCCAGATGGGGCTCGCCGATACTGTTAAGACGACCTACCTCTCGTTCGTAGGTAACGAGGAAACCGTTGGCAACGAGGGTCTTTATCACCTGTGCACTACAACGACTGGCATTCATCAGCTCGTCGCGGGTTATCTCGCTGATACCGTCGAGGATATTCTCTTGGGGCACTTCGTCGGAGACCTCGTCCCAATGCGATAATGCGAGGAAGGCGATGAAGACTTCCAACTGCTTCGGAGCACGTTTTAACTGGTCAAGGGCGATATGAAGGGAACGCTCCGAACGGTACTTCTCACCAAGACCGACATACTGCTCCATCTTCGGACGGAAGGCATCGACTTCCTTCAGTCCTGCCGGAAGGGCTGCCACCATAACGTCGCCTACTGACGACATGTAGTAGTCGGAAATCCAGGACCACAGCTTCAGCTGCTGCTCTAAAAGGATGGGCTTTGCATCGAGAACACGTAGGATGTCACGACACTTAAAGTCGGGCTTCACATTGTGAATCCCGACTATTATTGCAACGTAAGTCTTATTACGTCCTAAAGGTACAAGCACACGTCGTCCTCGTTCCACTTCCGCATCCAAAGACGTGGGTACGGAATAGGTAAAGAAACCTTCCAAAGGTAAAGGCAGGATGACGTCAACATATTTCATTGTCGCTGCCGCTGTACCTAAACGATTTTAGAAATAGTATGTAGCAGCAATCTGCCAAGCATGATCACGACCACGAATGGTCTTTACGCCATTATTGACAGATATCTCTCCGGTCTTTCCACAAACCATATTATAGCCTGCGGTTACCTGCAGATGGTTCAACGCCATCACACCGATACCCATGTTGATGCTGAAGTTTGAGCTTGCAAGTTTCCAGTCAACACCGGTGGCAAGATTCTTCTCTTTGCTACCTACGTTAAAGCCGAACTGAGGACCTGCATAAGCAAAGATACTTGCCATAGTTCCAAGACCAACACCGTAGCGCAGGTTGATAGGAATAGCTATCTGCTGAGCCTTGATTGTCTGGCCCTGTCCCTTTGCCTCACGCTGATCGTAGAGAGCAGAAGCGTCAATGCCCAGTCCTACGATAGGAAGGTTTATAAGTACTGTAGGACCAACGAAGAAACCTGCACGGTTTGACTTGTCACCTACACTCTCACTAAATGACATGTTAGTGAGGTTCACACCAGCCTTAGCTCCAAACTTAATCTGTGCCTGTGACGGCAGACTGATAGCTGCAGTCAGGAGAATGATAGATAAAATCTTTTTCATAATTCTCAATTTCTTAATTCCAAATTCCTAATTCTTAATTCCCAATTCTTAATGTCTTTGTCTTCTTACAGTAACACGTGCTGAGGAACCACCGCCTGACGAAGAACTTGAAGAATGACTCTTCTTTGTCTTCACCTCTGAAGAGCTGCCGCCTGAACGACGGTTCTTCTTGCGTGCCTTCTTTGCCTTCTTGGTATCACCAGCTTTGGCAATGCTGTCCAGAGAGTCCTTACGTTCCTGGTCTCCCCAGATATGCTTCTCGAATGTCGCAAGTTCCATCTCTATGCGCTTCTGCTCCGCTGTCAGGGCAGAGTCGGTATTGCAATACTGTGCCAACGTCCTTCCAAGCATATTAGTGGTCTTGTAGATATTACCACGATACATATTCTTCGTGAAGTAGTCGTCAATACTCATCGTCGCAGCATTGTTGAGGTTTGACGTCATTATCATCTGCTTGCTGAGGAAAGGAGCAATATCGTCGTACTTCACCCAGAAGAGAGGATACTTTGCTGTGCCGTCACCGAAATCGTCCTCACGACTCATAATAGGACAAATAGCTATTACCTTAGTATGGAACGTTGCTGATGACTGATCGTAGTATGCACTCTCCTTAACATAATATGACTTCACCTCTCGTGAAGGGATGTCGCTGTCGTCGAGACGTACCTTGCCGTTGTTCTTCTCGTAATAGATGTGATAGTTGTCAAGGAATGCCAAAGGCTTCACACGTGCTGAGTCGGTGAACACCTCGTTGCCGTCAAGACGATATTCGTATGCCTTTATCTGACCACGCATCATCAACTTGAACATGTAGCAGAACAGATTCATCTGACTACCCATAGGCTCTACCGGATAGTAAAGACCAGCATTGGCATCCTTTGTAAGGTCTATCTCACGATATATATCACGACGCCATACCACATCTTCCGACATTATCGGTGCTGTTGGGAATGAGATTTGTGCACGATTAGTAATGTTCTGTGTGCCAGACTTCTGTTGCTGCTGCCTCTGCTGCTGTTTCGGTTGCTGCTGTTGCTGCTGAGCACGACGTGCTGCTGGCTGAGCTGAAATAGCTACTGACACACTTACTAACAGTCCTATCAAAAATAGTCTTTTCATATCTTTTTTCTTTCTTCTTATTTCACAATTACTTCCATAGAACTTGGGAGTGTACGCGTAATACCATCAGGACCTATCGCTGTTACACGAGAGATGTAGAAACGACGGCTACGTGAGAGTTTGCGGAACGCATCACGCTGACGTTCTGAGAACGTGGAACCGTTGCTTACCATTGGTACTGCATTACCCATATTATCGAAGAACACTGTCTCGAAACTCTGTACCTTGAACTCTATATCCAGAAGTCCGTCGTCGATAGCTGCCTTCAGATGGTGGGCATCCATAAGTGCTGACTTAGCAAGGCCACCACCCTTGAAACGGTTGTCGCCGACAACGATGTAAGGTGTTGGGTCGGGCAGCTTACGAACGTGGAAGGTGAACTGTCCCATCTGTTTTGGAGAGCCGCTCTGCAGTGATGACACCGTAATGGTTACATCCTTGCCGACAGCTGCAGGACGGGCAATATACTTTCCTGGTCCTACGGGTTGTAGTGTTCCTCCTGCCATAGTTGCCGATACCTTGTTGAGTGGTACTCCCGGCACACTGACGCTGATAGGGTTACTGTAACCTGCATAGAGCATATTCATAAGGTCGGCACTGACGGTAGCACTTGGGTCAACAACAGTATATTTCTGATTGAAGTCACGACGAACGAGTTCTCCGTTACCATTCTGCATAGTGATGTAACCTGTGAGGTTAAAGTCACCCGTCTTGCCTGCTATGAATTCATAGGTGTTATGAGGCAGATTAACCTCGCGACCACCTATATATATCTGTGGACGCTGTGTGGTGTCTATTGCCGCCATAACTATCTGTGCAGAGAACTTATCACCTCTTACCACAGTCTGTGCATTAGGTATCACGAAAGCATCGAGCTTATTAACGCGGATATCTCGTACGTCGATATTTGACACCAGCGTATGGAGTACCTCTCCTTCAGCATAACGTATGTCGCTCTGCAACTTTGACAGCAGGGTGACAGCGGCTGCCGTAGGCATTCCCTCGAACATATACTCCTGCCAGTTTTTTCCCATAGCATGTGCATGTTTGGGAAGTTCTGTCGTGAGGTTGCTCTTTATGATGTTACGCTGACGTTCGTCATTAACCATCTTCAACATCTGCTCGCGATAGTTATTGATGGCGTCGTGCAACTGCTTTCCTTTTCCTGTTCCAGGAGCGAGCATTATCTGTGTTGCTGCCTCAAGGTCTTCCTTGTTGCGTATATCGTGAACATCGCCGTCCTTGCCGTCAGCCTCACGAACGATAGCCTCCTTTAATTCCTGTGCGAAATTAAACAGGGAGTCACTCATCCGCTTTACTGATGTAGCCTTGTCGAACCAAGCCTTCACCTTCTCCGGATTAGCCTTCATCTGTGCTTCAAAGTCGCTGTAGATAGAAGCATTCTCCTTAGACGAGTTTGACGTAGTGCGACTGAGGCTTTCCTCAACGAGTGAAAAGCCTTCCAACACTTCCGTAGAAACATTCAACGCAAGCATTGCCATGAGAACCACATACATCAGATTAATCATTTTCTGACGTGGCGATACTGGTCGTTTCTTTATTGCCATGTTCTATTTGTCGTTGGACGTTTAACGTATATCGTTTGCAGCGGGGGCAGCAGGGGCGGCAGCACGCATATTTACTGTCATCGCCTCTATCATACGGGCATAAATCTTGTTGAGCTGGTCTATCTGCTCTGCCATCTTACGTGTCTGCTCGTTGATTTCGTCAATTGTGCCTATCTGCTTGCTTGCACTCTTAAGCTGCATCTCGTACACCTTGCATATTCCTGTGAGTGTTCGGTTGAGATTCTCCATCTCCTCAGAGTCGGTAGTAAGACGCTGACTCTGCTCGGAAACTTTCTCCAACACCTCTGTGAGTTTCTTAAGCTCCTCAACGTAGTTGGTTGTAGCCTCTGCCATATCGGGAGCTACAGGCTGTGGAAGCTCGCCTACTCCGCCACCGATTATCACAGTGCCGCCACCACCGGCAACGCCACCTTCAACAGCAGCACCTTCGGCAACAGCACCACCAGCGACAGTACCTCCACCAACGACGCCACCGCCGACAACGCCACCGCCACCGATAATTGTTGCGCCACCGACAATAGTCTGTTGACCTGCCACAGCAGCACCCTCTTCATCAACATTATCTTCCTGAGGATGAATATCGAGATTCATGCCGTCGGTAGTCTTGTCGAATGGACGGTCGAACGCTGAAATAAAGAACACAAACACCTCTGTTCCCATTCCGAGGAAGAGGAAGAAGTTTGCTCCCGGGAGGTGGGTAAGTTTAAACAGCGTACCTAAGATAACGATAGATGCACCCCAACTGTAGGCATAGTTCAGGAACGTCTGTCCCGGTACACTATCCATCCATTTCTGTAGTCGATAGACTACGTTGAATTTACTATATACTGTCATATCTTTTTTCTATTTACGTTTCTTACTACCCTTTTGTTTTGCGCTTGCTGTTGTCGCCAATGAGCGTACGCAGCGGAAGCCGATGTATGAACGCGGCTGGTTCTGATATTCCCAAGAACGCCATGCTGAACGCATATAGCTCTCTGGGTCTTTCCAGGAACCACCACGAACACTCTTCTTCTTTAACTTATATGGGTCTTCCTTTGCTGCGTTGTATGAGAGCTGGGGGTTGAGGTCGTTCATCGCCTCTACACCTGCTTCAGTATATATCGTACTTGTCCACTCTGCCACATTACCTGCCATATCGAACAGTCCGTTGGTATTTGAAGAGTATATTCCAACCTTACTTGTGATGAGGTTACCGTCCTTGGTATAGTTACCGCGGTCGGGCTTGAAGTTAGCAAAGTAACAGCCTCTGTCGCTCTTCATGTCCTCGTTCTCCCAAGGGAATTCATTGCCGTCAACACCACGGGCTGCATACTCCCACTCTGCCTCTGTCGGCAGACGGTAGCGCTGTACGTAACGTGCCTCGGGACCGAGACCTTTGAGAAGATATTCTGTTCTCCAGGCACAGAAAGCATTTGCCTGCTCCCATGTAACACCTACTACAGGATATTCGTTATAAGCAGGATTGCTGAAGTAGTAACGCATATATCCCTCATTCTCCGAATTCTGGAAGTCGTTAACCCAACAAGTGGTGTCTGGATATATGTTTACAATGTAAGTATTCAGGAAGTCCCAAGGTCCGCTCAAAGGACGGTCTATCGTCTCACGTACTATACGTCCCTCGTCGTCAATATACGCTGTGTCCTTGGATATCATAACCACCTCGTTGGGATTTATAGCCACATCGGTGTTCAGATTTCTGTCTTGCGGATTAAGACGGTTACGACGAAGTGCTGCCGTAGTATAGTCATACACCTCGTAACGATAATTCATCTGACTCCAGTCGAGCATCTTCTCGCCAGTAACGGGATTTGTTACGTAGAGACTTTCTATGGCACGCTGCTCGTCCTCGTTAGGCTTACGTGGGAGATTCTTCTTCCAGTTAAGATGAGGAGTAACAGGATCACCGTTCTTGTCCTCGGTAATCATATAGGATTCATCACCTCCGTATGCAGGGTCTGCAAGTCTGGTGCGGAGTATAGAGTCACGAACCCATAATACAAACTGCTTGTACTTTGAATTGGTAACCTCCGTCTCGTCCATCCAGAATCCATCAACAGAGATATCCTTCACTGGAGTTTTCTTTCCCCACAGCGAATCTTCCTTTTCCATACCCATACGTAGGAAGCCGCGCTTCACAAGAGTCATGCCGTAAGGTGTTGGCTCGGAGAAATTCTTTCCTCCGCCTATGCCAACGACTTCACCGCCTCCCTTCAGCGAAGACTTGCTTCCGAAACATCCTGTTAAGCATAGTGCAATAATAAAAACACCAAATACTTTTTTCATCATATATCTATTATTATTCATTCTTTTTCTTCTCACTACAGTATTCTCACACTCTTATGTTTGTTCTTTCCCTTCTTGTAAAGGTTCAGATTAGTCTTGTATCCTACGAACAGCTCATGACTGCCGTTACGCATATTTATTCCCGAGGTATATGCCTCATAGCTGTATCCGACGTTCACACCGTGAAAACTTCCTCCGATGAGCACTGTCACCGATGTCTTGGGACTGTACGATGCACCAGCATAAAGAATTCTCTTTTCGTTGGTATATACCATTCGCGCTGTCACATCACCTCGATAAACAGTACCATCGGTCTTCACTAAGAATGACGTTGGTATTGATAAAAACGGATTTCTCAGTTTAATATTGTATCCACCAGTCAAATAATATGTTCTATCTATCTTTAATTCGTTAACATCGCCCAACTCTACCACCGGTGACGTAACGTGTTGTGAAGATACTCCGACATACCACTGATTGTGCGTATAATACAGTCCGGCAGCAAGGTCAAAGGCATTACCGTTTATCGAGGACTTACTCAAAGCGGGGTCGTCCGGGTCAATATAATCCACCTTACTTCCGTCGAACTGCTCATTGATAAAACCTCCTTGTACACCTATTCCTAACTGTCCTCCGAAGATTCTTAACTTATAAGAATATTGTGCCGCTACTTTCTGGTGTGTAAAAAGACCTATCTGGTCGTTAAACAACTGAAGACCAACACCATGATAGGCATTCAACAGGTACAAAGGCATGTCGGCAGCAATATACATAGTGCGGGGATTGTTCTCAAAGCCTACAAGACTCATTGCGTAGGCACCAACTATGTTCAGCTTCGACTCCTTTCCTGCCGACGCAGGGTTATACGACGGTTCCATGTCAAAATAATGGCTGAATGAAGGATCGTACTGAGCCTTCACTCCTACTGTTGCTATAACAGAAACAATTATTATGGACAGATAACGTCTAAACACGAATATATAACGCAGACACCTGCTTTTTATTGTTTTTTAATACTAAAGATAAAATAAGAACGCCCCTGAGGGGGTTGGTCCTCAAGGGCGTTCAGTAATAAAAGAA
>CAMUVE010000017.1:0-28830 GCA_947163985.1 uncultured Prevotella sp. | reverse complement strand
GACTCATAAATCTACCCTTAATCGTGTATTGGATGATAGTTGCGGATTTTAGGACTTTTTTTAATTTTACCACTTTATTTCTTTGGCACAAACGACTCGTAGGTCAAGTCGTCGAAAAAAACGCGAATTTCTGTTATCTTTCTACTCGGTTTGTCAAGATTTTTCACATCCATCACTTGGGGAACAACCTTGACTGCTGTCACCTGAGGCACAGAAACGGACTGTTGAGGGGTCTGGGACATCTCAAAGAGGTCGCCGGAAACCTTCTCGGGTGCTGAAACCTCCGTATTCAGGGCATTTTGGGACTCCTGAGGAGCAGATTTATACATAGATCCCTCACCAAACATGAGCCAGTCGAGTGAAATATCGGGTATTTTTGACCTTATAGCCATAGTAATACCCGTAGAGGGATTCGTTCGACCATTGAAAATGCTGCTCAATGATGCAGGACTGATGCCTAAAAATTCTGCGAACGTTTTTTGAGTCATATGAAGACTCTCCATCAGTTGATGTATTCTATCCTTCATTTATTTTTCTATTTGGACGGTTTTTGATAAAATAGGTCGATTTTTTAATGACTTTACAAAGGTAAAGCGAAAAATTTAAATATCCAAATAAAATTGAATATATTTAGAAAATTAAACATTATGATTGTTTTGTAAACTATTTATGTTTTTAAATCGTAAACGTATTGGTTTAGGTTTTTAATTGTAAACGATAAACATCCTAAATTTAGGGGGACTATTTAATTCTTGAGCTAAAAAATTTATCTTTCTGACTTTAAATCTGTTATTTATACACATAATTATGTTTTGACCAGGTACTATACAGTTTTGTGTTCGAAATTTTTATTTTCTATACTTATTATCTTTATTTATAAATCGTAATTTACTGACTGACAATAAAATATACTTTCGCAATTAAAGTTGTATAAATATAACTTTCGTTTTGTAATCGGGTGGATTTGGGTTTTAAAATTCAAATTTATATATAATAAAGTTTTGACTCTACCCTACCCGTTTAGTTTTGCAAATCTAAATAATTACAACAAATGTAAACAAATAGTTTTGTAAATTCACTTTCTTGAACGTTAACGGATGCTAATTGTAAATCCAGGCAAAAAAAATATCGCAATTTTGGGCACTTTTAAAGTCTTTCCGCACGACTGGCTAAATTTTCAAATTTACGAGAGTTTTGAAGGGGTGAAAAATGCGCCCCACTCCTTTGTACAAAGGAGAAGTAGCCTAAAAATTAGGTACGCGAAATTGAAAAATCTTGATAATTTTAGAAAAAAGTAGGAAAAAGGTTAATGGAGGATGAAAAACACCAATTCTCGCATCAACTCCCCCATCGTTGTGCTGGGATTATCGAGTCCTTTACTCTTGGCATCAGTCTCACGGATTTTGTCGATAATCTGCATAGTCTTCAGAGCGGAATAGTTTCTCATTCCGGTAGTGTAATCCCTTGCTGCCCAGGAACTTTTCAGCTCTAACCACGCTGCTATGTCCTCGTCCCTACCCTTTTTGGGAGAATAGTGGGCTATCATGAGGTTCTGGAAGTAAGAGAAGAGCATCGGAAGGAGAATATAGCCGCCTCCTGACTTCGGATTATTGTCAAAATATTTCAAAATGCTGTTTGCCTTCGAAATATTTTTATTTGCTATTGCACTACGAAATTCGAATCCATTATACTCTTTGCTCACCCCTATTTGCTGTTCTACAATCTCCGGAGTGATTTTTTTAGCGTCTTTTGGCAACGAAAGAATAACTTTATCTAATTCCGAAGACAATCGACTGAGGTCGGCACCGATATGTTCCACAATCATCTGAATGGACTTACTGTCGATGGTCGTAGCGCGTTCCTTGAGGTAATTCTCAATGAAGACGGGCAGCTCTCGGTCGGTTTTCTTCTTGCTTTCGAACACCACCCCACAGGCTGCTGCCAGCGTAAGAACCTTCTTCTTGGCGTTGATGCTGCCATTTTTGTGGCATATCACGAGGACGGTAGTGGGTTGTGGTTTCTCGATATACTTCTCGATACGTTCCCAGTTATGGATATTCTGTGCCTCTTTGACGATGACCACCTGGCGCTCCGCCATCATTGGGAAGCGGCGGGCTATGTCGGCAATCTGTCCTGAAGAGACGTCGGAACCGAAAACAACGGTCTGGTTGAAGTCGCGCTCATCCTCACGAAGAGCATTCTCGGAGATGCTGTCGCAGAGCTTGTCAATGAAGTACGACTCCTCGCCCATAAGGATATATACGGGGGCGAAGGTGCCTGCCTTGATGTCCTTAAGGATGCTGTCGTAGGATATGTTTGACTTCTTTTCTGCCATTTTCGTTGTTATTTCGAAAAACTTTCGTAATTTTGCGTACAAAATTAATAAAATGTTTCCATTAAACCTACCAACTTACGAGATAAAATTATCAGAAAGTGACGGAAAGCGTCATATTTTCGACATTTTACGCAGGAAATATGTTGCTCTGACACCCGAAGAGTGGGTTCGTCAGCACTTTATTCACTATCTGATAGAGCACAAGGGTTATCCTCAGGGGCTCCTTGCCAACGAGACGGAGTTGCGCTGCGGTGAGAAGAAGCTGCGTTGCGACTCCGTGTTGTACGACAAGGAGATGCATCCGAAGATGATTATAGAGTACAAGGCGCCGACGATAAAACTCACTCAGGAGGTTTTCGACCAGGTCGTAGCATACAACTTTTTGCTCCGTGTGGACTATCTCGTTGTTTCTAACGGCTTGGAACACATCTGTTGCGTTATGGACTACGACGCACAAAGATATCGCTTCCTGCGCGAAATTCCACCCTATGAGGACCTTAAACAGTAACCTCACATTCTTCACTCTTCACTCTTCACTCTTCACTCTAAAAATTATGCAAATAATTCAATTTCTGAAAAACTGGACACTTCCTGTTGCTATCGTTGTAGGAACGTTGTGTTACCTTACTTTTTATTTTGTGCCAGCCCTTGACGCGGCTGGTGAGGTGATGGGTAGTTTCTTTGATATCTTCTTCCCTGTCTGCGTGTTCTTCACGCTGTTAGTAACATTCTGCAAGGTGGATTTCCACCAGATGCGTCTTCACCGCTGGCACCTCACGCTATTCTTGGGACAGCTGTGTCTAGCGGCTCTGAACATAGCCATAATACTATGGTGGTGCGAGAGCGACAACGACAGGATTCTCTGGGAGAGTGTGCTGACGTGCATCATTGCCCCGTGTGCGGCGGCAGCACCCGTAGTGACGGGAAAGTTAGGAGGAAACATCAGTACGATGACTACCTACACGCTGTTTTCGTCGTTAGTGGCGTCGCTGTTAATACCTGCCGCCTTCCCTATTCTGGAGCCAACGGAGGGTGTCAGCTTCATCGTCGCCTTCTTTGCTATTCTTGAGAAGTTGTGCGTCGTCCTGGTGCTTCCGCTGCTTATGGCATACGTCATACGTCATCATCTGCACTCGTTACACCAGAAGATTGTCTCGAAGCCCAATTTAGGCTTTTACTTCTGGGCTGTATCGCTGTCTATAACCACAGGAATTACCGTAAAGAACATTGTGCATTGCGAGGCTGGTGTGGGCTTTCTCGTTATGATTGCCCTGATGTCGCTCGCTGTCTGTATTGTTCACTTTGTCATAGGAAGGGCTATAGGCAGTTTCTACGGCGAGAAGATCAATGCAGGACAGGGAATGTTCCAAAAAAATACGGCACTCGCTATTTGGGTGTCGTATATGTATTTGCACCCCATCGCCTCAATAGGCGCGGGGTGCTATGTTTTGTGGCAAAATGTTATTAACTCTATCGAGATAAAGTTACACGAGACTAAACCGGAATATCTTCATTGACGTTCTTCGAGCCGAAGAGGGCGTACCAAAGCATGTACGCCATAGCCAGCAGCGGAACGATGTAGGATATCATGTAGCCGGCATTGTCGGCTATGAAGTTCTGTACCAGCGGCAGCACGCCACCACCGACAACCATCATCATGAAGATTCCTGATGCCTGAGCGGTATATTTACCGAGTCCCTCTGTTGCAAGGTTGAAGATACTTGCCCACATAATAGAGGTGCAGAGTCCGCAGAGCACGAGTAGCAGGGCGCTGACAGGCACCTCTGCCATCTCGAACGATGAGCCCATGAAGAGGGGCATCGTTGTCATAACGCTCTTGGGGATAAACATAGCCAGCAGGATGAGGACGATACCTAAGCCGTTGGTGACGGTCATCATGGTCTTTGAGGACACCTTGTCGGCGATGAATGTCGAGCAGAAACGACCTACAAGCATCAACAGCCAGTATGTTCCTGCTACGAAACCACCTATGGCGGCAGCGTTAGAGAGTATGCCGGCGCCCTTCTCGGAAGTGTCGGCTATGTAGAAGTTCAGCGTTCCGGGGATACCTACCTCGACACCCACATATACGAAGATGGCGATGACGCCAAGTACGAAGTGGCGGAATGCCCAAGGAGAGTGCTCGAACTTGGTATCGGCAGTTACCTTAGACTGCTCTGGGTCCTTGATAGGAATCATTGCCAAGACGCAGAACGACAGTGCGAAGACAGCCATAGCGATGTAGAGCACGAGGTTCACATCGGCGAAGTCGGTCTCTTTGGTAAGCTCTCCGATGAGGGCACCGACAAACATTGGTGTCAGTGTGCCTGAGAGAGAGTTCAGTGTACCTCCGATGAGGTTCAGCTGGTTACCACGATTGCCGCCGCCTCCAAGGAGGTTAAGCATAGGATTGACAACAGTATTCAGCAGACAAACACAGAGTCCTGACACGAAGGCACCGGCGAGGTATATCACGTTGTCCTGATAACCTTCGAGAGCCTCGAAACCCGATATCCACTGAATGGTGACTCCCAAGAGTCCAACGGCGATACCGATGAGGGCTGTGTTCTTATAGCCCACCTTTGAGAGCATCTTACCTGCGGGAATACCCATAAAGAGGTAAGCGAAGAAGTTCATGAAGTTACCCATCATAGCGAGCATATTAGAGCCGCCTACCTCAGGGTCGTTCTTCATAACCACACCAATTGGCGCTGCCAGATTGGTGACAAATGCTATCATTGCATAGAGGAACATCATCGTTATTATGGCGATGATTTTTCCGTTTTGTTTCTGACCACTCATAATCTTAGATTGTTTTTAGGTTTATTTTTTTTAGTGTTTTCCGTTATTCTGCTGCGTCGTCTGTGGTCTTCTTACGGATAGCACGCTTACGCTTTGGCTTCTCCTCTGTTGGTTTGTCAATCTTTACACCAGCCAGTTCCGGGTCTATGAGGATACGTCCGCAGTACTCGCAAACGATGATTTTCTTGTGCATCTTGATGTCGAGCTGACGCTGTGGCGGAATCTTGTTGAAGCAACCTCCGCAGGCATCACGCTGTACGTAAACGATACCCAGACCGTTGCGTGCATTCTTGCGGATGCGCTTGAACGATGTGAGCAGACGGGGCTCTATCTTGCCCTCAAGGTCCTTAGCCTTGACCTTGAGCTTCTCTTCCTCGGTACGTGTCTCGTCCATAATCTCGTCGAGCTCGTGGTTCTTCTCAACAAGAGCCTGCTTGCGGTCTTCTATAGTCTCTTCTATCTTCTTAACGTCCTCGCCGCGCTCAGCGATGCGTGTGTTTGCCTCACCGATTTTCTTCTCGCAGAGCTGGATCTCGAGTTCCTGGTACTCTATCTCCTTGCTCAGGGTGTCGTACTCGCGGTTGTTCTTCACGTCGTCAAGCTGTGTCTTATAGCGTGCCACACTTGCCTGAGCGTTAGCTATCTCGCCATTCTTCTGTACTATGGCGTCCTTGAGTTCCTTGATTTCGGTGTTTATCTTCTCCAGACGGGTGTTAAGACCTGCTATTTCGTCTTCCAGGTCCTGTACCTCAAGAGGAAGTTCACCACGAAGTGCTTTCTTCTCGTCAATTGCCGACAGTGTTGTCTGCAACTGGAACAATGTCTTCAGTCTTTCTTCGACAGACATGTCTTGTGGATTTTTCTTTGCCATTTTTCTTTGTTTTTATTGTTTGTGATTAATGATATCTTACCGGATTCTTCTGACTCTCAGCCATTACGCAGCGCACACCCTTACATTCGCGTTCAATGATTTCACGGAACAGTTCGTTGGTGAAGTGTTCGCTTTCGTAGTGTCCTATGACAGCAATCTGTATTTCCTGGTCGTGACCGAAATATTCGTGATAGTGCATCTCGCCTGTCACAAAGGCGTCGGCACCCTGAGCAATAGCGTCGTCAAGCATGAACGACCCTGCTCCGCCACATATCGCCACCTTACGTATCTCACGCTTCAGGAGCTCGTTGGTCATAACACACTGCGCCTCCATACGGGTCTTTAGGAGTGATATGAAGTCGTTGGCGCTCAACGGCTTAGCGAATGTGCCGACATAAAGTCCGCACTTCTCTCCCTGAACTCCCTGTCTCCCAGTCTCCAGCCCCAACTTCTCCGCGATTTTCCAATTCACTCCTCCTACGGCGTTGTCCAGATTAGTATGCATAGACACTATGGTGACATCGTTCTTTATCGCCATACGCACCGTCCGCTGGACACTGTCGGCGTCGGATATCTGTTTCAGTCCGCGGAACAGCAGAGGGTGGTGACTAACCACGAGGTTACACCCTTTCTCTACGGCTTCGGCTACTGTTTCTTCAGTAACGTCAAGACACAACAATGCCCCTGATACTTCCGCTTCTGTCAGTCCCAGTTGCAAGCCGGCATTATCATAGTCTTCCTGCAAGGGCAGAGGCGCGAATCGTTCAAGGGCAGCAATTACTTCCTTTATTTTCACGCTAATACGTATTAATGTGGTTGCAAAGGTAGTGTTTTTTCTCCTTTATTATTATTAATGTGCTTTTCCTTTAGCGTTTTTTAACTACTTCAGGAAACGGCGCATCAGTTCTTGTGGGATAGCCCTACGTCGTGCGTAGTCGCTGAGTTGGTCGGCTCCTATCTTTCCGATGTCGAAATAGCGTGCTTCGGGGTGTGCTATCATAAGTCCGCTGACGGAGGCGTGTGGCACCATCATGCCGCTCTCGGTGAGTCGTATTCCTATGGACTTCATATCGAGAAGGTCGGAGAGCAGGAAGTTTATGCTTGTATCGGGCAGCGAGGGGTAGCCCACAGCGGGACGGATGCCCTGAAAGCGCTCTGCGTGGAGGTCTTCTATGGTGAGGTTCTCGTCGGGAGCGTAGCCCCAATAGTGCTTTCTGACCTCAAGATGCAGCACCTCAGCAGCAGCCTCAGCGAGTCGGTCGGAGAGAGTCTGCAGGAGCATCTTCTGGTAAGGGTCGTCACACTTCGCGCATCCTTCTACGGAGGGCTCCTGAGCCAGGTTGTGACAGGTTGTGGCAAAGAGTCCTATCCTGTCGGCTATCCCCATAGACTTCGGACGTATGAAGTCGGCAAGACAAAGACTTGGTGTCGTCTGTTGCTGGCGCAACATGGGTATGCGTACTCCGTCAACGATGATGTCGTCGCCCTCGCTATTTGCCTCGCAGAGACGGAAGACGCACTGTATCCTATTGTTCGTATTCATCTTTTCGAGCAACAGCATAGCGTCCTCGCGGAGCGACTTCTTCTCGTCGCCCGTCTTTCCGCTCACTCCCCATGCGTGGTCGAAGTACACCCAGTTTATGTAGGGTATCAGCGTGTGGACACTATATTCCAGTTGTTTTCTCATCTGAATACCAGTTCGAGTCCTTTGCTCTCAGCATCGAACTTTCCATTATCGTATATATGTTTTCCGTTACAGAACGTGTGTTCTACGCGCCAACGGAACTGTTCTCCCTCCATAGGACTCCAGCCGCAACGACTCTGGATGACGTCTTTTGTTACTGTCCAGGGGCTGTCGGGACGCACTACTGTGACGTCTGCCCAATAGCCGGTACGCAGGAAACCGCGCCGACGGACCTCGAAGAGTGTTGCGGGGTTATGACACATAAGCTCAACGAGACGTTCTATTGTGAGTATTCCTCTGTTTACCAACTCGAGCATAGCAACGAGCGAGAACTGCACCATAGGCATTCCCGAAACGGCTTTCAGCGCTCCTCCCTGTTTCTCGCTGAGCAGGTGTGGAGCGTGGTCTGTGCCAACTGTCGTTATGCGTCCGTCGAGGAGTGCCTCACGGAGTGCATCGCGGTCTTTTGGCGCCTTCACAGAGGGGTTACACTTTATGAGAGCCCCCAGACGGTCGTAGTCGCGATTGGTGAACCACAGATGGGCGATGACAGCCTCAGCAGTGATATTACGGTACTTCCCGAAGAGCTCCAGTTCGCGGGCTGTGGAGACGTGGGCTACGTGAAGTCGGGTGCCGAAGGTTTTGGCGAGTGCTACCGCCAGCGAGGTGCTTTCGAAACAAGCCTCCTCGCTACGCAACAGCTGGTGCATGTATATCGGTGCGTCGTCGCTCTCAGACTTCCTGTATTGTGCTATCGTCTTGTTTATTATGTCGGTGTCCTCACAATGTGCCATTATGGGCATTTCAGCACTTCGGAAGATATTCTCCAATGCCTCTCTGCGGTCAACGAGCATATTACCTGTGGAGGAACCCATAAAAAGTTTTATTCCGGGAATACGATGCGGGTCTAACTGCTTGAAGGTCTCGTAGTTATCGTTTGTTGCACCGAAGAAGAAGGAGTAGTTCACATGACTCTTCTCTGCTCCCCTACTGAACTTGTCGTCGAGGGCTTCGAGGGTTGTTGTCTGCGGTATGGTGTTGGGCATATCGAAGAAGCTCGTAACTCCTCCGTAAGCTGCTGCCCTACTCTCGCTCTCGATGTCGGCTTTCGTCGTCATCCCAGGCTCGCGGAAGTGTACGTGGTCGTCGATGACTCCCGGCAGAACGAAACATCCCGTAGCATCGACAATACGGTCGACGTTACGGGGTGCTTCACCTTCTATTATCTCTGCAATGTGCTCGTCGTCGATGAGCAGATGTGCCTTGAAACTTCGTCCCTCGTTTACGAGTGTTCCATTACTGATTAGTATTCTCATTGGGGTTTATCATTCCATTCATCATATCCTGATTGCGGAGCGCCTTCTGATAATAGTCTCGCACATATTCGTTATTCTTGAAATAGTCAGGAGCCTTGCTCATCAGGGCTTCTATCCAGGGTTGCAGCTCAGGATATGGTGTTGCTGCTGTCATGAGGAAGAAGACACCTGGTCCGAGGACGTTGTCGAAATTGTCTTCTATGAACGATGTCACCAGTCTGTCGCGCTGCATGAGAATCCTGTCGGCAGCAGCATTAAGGCGTTTGTTCACCTCAATCTCGTCCTCTCCGTTCATAATGGCCTGCGACTGCTGATGACTGAGGTCGTCCATCTGACTGTTCAACTTCTGGAACCTGTCCATAAAGACTGTCAGCGTGTCGTTAAGGGGTGTTCCTCCCACCCGCTGCTGTACGTTGTCGAGGACGAGTGTTATGGTACCTTCTTCGAGGACTATCGGCATAAGACTGACGTCGTCGAGAAACAGTGTTGTCATGCTGGTGGAGTCCACTACTCCGCTGAAATGAAACTGTCCGTGAACAACTTCGCAAGAATCGACATTCTTCATGTCGTTCTCATTATATATTTTAAGGTATAACTTCTGACCGTCGAGTGCAGTAAGGTCGGTGAAGCCGTTTACTGTGTATTTCTGTGCACATGATGTCAACAGAGTCAACATCAGTAGCGTATAGATAGATTTTGCAGTTATTTGTATTTTCATCGGTTATTTCTGATTATTTTGTTCGCGTTCCAGCTCTTTTGAGAGTCGGTGCGTAGTATATATCTGTATTATAGCGGCTATGAGCATCGTCACCACCCAGTTATTATGGACTACATATTGATTATATGCTCGCAGACCGTCCATTCCGAATTTTACGAAGAGGGGCAGCGTGAAGCAATATACATTCTCAACCATAAGGAGACCGGAAACGACGAAGAGGATGTCGCTGATGAGGAGAATCCTGCGCAGACGACGTATCGCTAAATTGTTGCCGCCGTAGGTCTGCAACATCTGCATAGAGGCGAAACCCACAGCGCCTACAAGAAACGTCCAAGGAGCTACCTTGCTGAGTCCAAAGAAGTTCAGTGCCACACCTATTACCATCATTGTTCCTCCGCAGAGGAATATCGCTGTCTGTATCTTATTCAGTTGTCTCATTATTCTCTTCTGTAGGTATTTCGTCGCTCAGCACAAAGATATCCTCATCGTCGGTCTTCATAAAATAGCGCTCGCGGGCTATCTTACGTATCGTTGCCGGATCACGACGTAGCTCGTGCAACTTTGCCTTGTTACGCTGGTGTTCTTTGTCAAATTCCTCTATTTGTTCCTTCAACTCGTTCTTCTGCATAGAGTATTGTATGCGCTTGATGAAACTGTTTTCATCGAGCACACCGACAATTAACAAACCTATGATAATCACAAGCCAATACTTGTTGTGACCGATAAAGTTCCACAGCGCTGATTTAAAACGACTCATTACTTTTTTCTAATTTTCCTGCAAAGATAAAAATAATTCGAACATAATTCTTAAAACATCATTCATAATTAAAGAAAATTTGCTATATTTGCATCCGCTAAACAGTTTTTTTATGAAAGAATACATAGTATCAGCAAGAAAATACCGACCAATGACCTTCGACACCGTCGTGGGACAGTCGGCGCTGACGACTACTCTGAAGAACGCTGTGAAGAGTGGAAAACTGGCTCACGCCTACCTCTTCTGCGGACCACGAGGAGTTGGAAAGACAACGTGCGCACGAATCTTCGCTAAGGCGATAAACTGCGAACACCCCACAGAAAGCGGTGAGGCTTGTAACAACTGCGAGAGCTGTCAGTCGTTCAACGAACAGCGCTCGTACAACATCTTTGAACTTGACGCCGCATCGAATAATGGTGTGGAGCACATCAAGACACTGATGGAACAGACACGCATACCGCCGCAGATGGGCAAGTACAAGGTGTTCATCATCGACGAGGTGCACATGCTCTCAACGCAGGCGTTCAACGCATTCCTGAAGACTCTCGAAGAGCCGCCAGCACACGTCATCTTCATTCTCGCCACAACGGAGAAACACAAGATTCTGCCTACCATCATCTCACGCTGTCAGATATACGACTTCGAACGCATGACGGTTTCTAACATCGTGGGTTACCTTAAAGAGGTAGCAGAGAAAGAAGGAGTAACCTACGAAGAGGAGGCTCTCAACGTCATTGCCGAGAAGGCTGACGGAGGTATGCGTGATGCACTGAGCATTTTCGACCAGGCGGCATCGTTCTGTCAGGGAAATATAACCTACGAGAAGGTTCTCGACGACCTCAACGTATTGGACAGCGAGAACTATTTCAACATTATAGACCTCGCCCTCGAGAATAAGGTTGCGGAGACGATGGTACTCCTGAATAATGTCATAGCAAAGGGTTTCGACGGAGGACACCTCATCGGTGGACTCGCAAAACACGTTCGCAACGTGCTTATGGCAAAGGACGATTCCACGCTGTCGCTCCTCGAAGTGTCCGACCAACAACGTCAGCGCTACAAAGAACAGGCGGCAAAATGTCCTGCTCCGTTCCTTTATAAGGCGTTGAAGCTTATGAATCAGTGCGACATAAACTATCGACAGAGCTCCAACAAACGACTCCTTGTGGAACTGACACTGATACAGGTGGCACAGATAACGCAAGAGGAAGACACACCTGGCGCGGGGCGTAGCCCTAAACGATTAAAATCCCTGTTCCAAAGAACTCTGACACAACAGGTTCCGCAGAATGAAACAGCTAAGCAGGTGGCTGTTGCAGAACCCGTTGTGCCTAAAACAGAACCCACTGAACCCACAGCACCTAAAGCGCCAACAGCGAAAAGACAAAGTCTCAGCGCTATGGGATTCTCGTTCTCGTCGTTGAAGAAAAGACACGAAAGTACAGAGACGTCCGACGACAGCGACGAAATAAAGATTACAGCTACAGACGAAGGCTCTGCTCCCTTCACACAGATAGAGCTGAAGACGGAGTGGAATAATATGCTTAACAGGATGCCGCAGTCTATGGTAGGACTGGTAGCCCGACTGAAGAACATCACCCCAAAACTCTTGGATTATCCTAACGTAGAAGTGGTTGTGGACAACCAGATTCTACTCAACCAACTGAAACAGATACAAGGTCGCGTAAGGGCTACTCTCGCCAACGACCTCAAAGAGCCTAACCTCACGCTATCGTTACGTCTTACGCAGGGCAGCGAGGTACGTAAGACACTTTCCAAAAAAGAACTGTTCGAGAAAATGCGCAAAAATAATCCCGCAGTCGAGAAACTGCGGGAATCACTTAATCTTATTCTTTCTTAAATAAGGTTCATGCCCATCTTGGCACACTCACGACGCATATCGTCAGGCCATATACTGGCTTGTATCTCACCAAGATGTGCCTTATGAAGGAGCACCATACAAAGACGACTCTGTCCTATTCCTCCGCCAATAGTCAACGGCAACTTGTCGTTGAGCAGCTGCTGGTGGAAAAACAACTTCTCGCGCTCTTCCTCGCCAGAAATCTTCAGCTGTCTTAGCAGCGCCTCCTTATCTACACGGATACCCATCGACGACAACTCTACGGAACGTCCCAACACAGGATACCATATCAGTATGTCACCATTAAGTCCTTTCTTGCCGTCACCGCAGTCCGAGGTCCAGTCGTCATAGTCCGGAGCACGTCCGTCGTGAGGCTCACCGTTAGACAACTTGCCTCCTATACCTATAATAAATACAGCACCATACTTCTTCGCTATGAGGTCCTCGCGCTCTTTAGCACTCTTATCAGGATACATAGCCAACAGGTCCTCGCTGTGTATGAAGTGTATCTCTCTTGGCAGGAATGGCTTTAGGACACAATAGCGCTCACACACGAGATATTCCGTACGCAGGATGGCAGCGTAGATGCGACGTACGAAGTCTTTCAACGTGTTGATGTTACGCTCATCCTTTGTTATTACGGCTTCCCAGTCCCACTGGTCCACATAAAGCGAGTGCAGGTTGTCGAGTTCCTCGTCTGCACGTATAGCGTTCATATCGGTATATACGCCGTAGCCTGGCTCCGTCTGATATTCCGCGAGCGTCAGTCGTTTCCACTTTGCCAGCGAATGAACCACTTCTGCCTTTTCGTCGCCCAAATCCTTTATCGGGAATGTAACAGGACGCTCCACACCATTGAGGTCGTCGTTAATACCCAAGCCCTTTAACACAAACAACGGAGCGGTCACACGACGTAGGCGTAACTCGGTAGAAAGGTTCTGTTGGAAGAACTCTTTTATCATCTTAATACCTTGCTCCGTCTGTCGCATATCAAGCAACGTTTCGTAAGCTATAGGTCTGATTATCTTACTCATTTCACTTTCTTTTTACCAATTTGCTAACAATTTGCGCTGCAAAAGTACTAAACATTATACAAACTGCCAAATTTTTTAGTACATTTTACCCTCTTTGAAAAAAATTACTGATTTATATTGAACTTTAATTATTTTTCTTTACCTTTGTGGCAAACTAAAAAAGATATTATGAAAAAATACGTTTTGTTTTTTGTGTTTGTACTCTGTACAGTAGTAATGATGGCTGAGAACTATCCTCACCGAAGTGACTATCTATGGGTAACAGTACCCGACCATACTGACTGGCTATACGAGTGCGGCGATGAAGCCAACATAGAAGTGCAGTTCTATAAATATGGTATCCCGCGTGAGGGCAAGGTGGAATGGGAAGTTGGTACAGACCTGCTAAAAAGTGACAGGAAAGGAACAGCTGTGCTGAAGAAGGGACGAGCAACAATAAATATAGGTACTGCAGAGAAACCTTGTTTCCGCGACCTGCGACTGAAGATTACTCTTGACGGCACCACCTACGAGCACCACGTAAAAGTGGGATTTTCAGCAGACAAGATTGTGCCGTTCACTCAGGAGCCTAAGGACTTCTGGACATTCTGGCAGGATAATCTGAAAAAGGCGCAGGAAAAGCCGATGAACTTCTCGAAGGAATACGTACAGGAGATGTCTAACGACAAGGTGGAAGCATACAGACTAAAGATAGATCTGGATAACCAACATCACTCTTTCTATGCTTATCTGCTGATGCCCAGAGGGGCTAAAGAGGCTTCGTGTCCTGTGGTGCTGACACCTCCGGGAGCAGGAGTAAAGCCTATACGCGATGCTACAACACGTCGTTTCTACCCAGAAGGCGGTTTCATACGTATGGCTATAGAGATACACGGTCTTAATCCTACGATGAGTGAGCAGACATTCAAAGAGATTAATGCCGCCTTTAACAATAACGATAACGGCTACTTGCGTCAGAACCTTGAAAATCGCGACCAATATTACATGAAACACGTATATCTTGGACTGGTGCGCTGCATTGATATTCTTACATCTTTGCCCGAGTGGGACGGTAAGAATGTCATTGTTCAGGGTGGCAGTCAAGGTGGTGCCCTTGCCCTCATTGGTGCAGCTTTAGATCCTCGTGTAACACTCTGTGTGGCAAACCACCCAGCATTAAGCGATATGGCGGCAGGATCGGCAAATCTTACCAGCGGATATCCTCACTTCACCAAAGAGAGCGGAGCATACAACGAAGCCTGTATGAAGACGCTACCTTACTACGACGTAGTAAACTTCGCCCGCCACATAACATGTCCTGTATATATGACGTGGGGCTACAACGACAACGTCTGCACACCAACGACAAGCTATTCAGTATGGAACACACTGAAGTGTCCTAAGACGTGTCTGCTAACGCCAATCAACGAACATTGGACATCGGAAGCTACAGACAGAGGACAAATGGAGTGGATGCGTAAAAACCTGAAATAAACGGAGGGTTAAAGCATTAATAAGCGACACTCACCATTCTCCATTCGTGGTATCTCGGGCATCGTCTTATTGTAATAGACAGCCTGGATAGCTTTGTTAATGATACCGTGACCGACAGCAAGGACAGTCTTGTCGGGGAAGTTCCGGCGTACATAGTCAAGAAAATCCTTTGCCCGTTGTTTCATCTGCTCTATGGTCTCTATGTCGTCAGTCCAAGGTTCGTCCTTGAGGTCAGGGATGTAGCGTCCGGTGAAAGAGCCCCAATCGCGTTCTCTCAACAGGGCAGTCTGAAAAACCTGACAGCCCCGTCTTGAAGCAATAAGTTCGCAAGTATCTACAGAACGTTTCAGGTCGCTACTGATGAAGGCATCAATAGTCTCGTTTTTCAGGGTTTCTGCAAGTTCCTGAGCCTGACGAATTCCCTCGTCCGTAAGCTCGCCCTGCGTCTGTCCCTGCATTATCTGATTCACGTTGTCTATAGTCTGTCCGTGACGCACGAGAATGAGTTTTGTCATAGAGAAGTGTTATTTTTTTGCAAAAATACAAAGAATAAAAGAATAAATTACTATTTTTGCAGAAAATTGAGAATAGTTATGAAAATAGTAAAGAGTAGTTTTTTTCGTGCGCTGTGTGCTATTGCCATAGGTGCAATGTTGGCAATGTATCGTGAAGAGATGGTTCAGTGGCTCGCCATTATAGTTGGTGGACTGTTCTTTATCTCCGGACTGGTATCGGTAATTTCATACTTCGTGGAGAAGACAACACTACCCTTTGTTGGTGCTGGAAGCATGATACTTGGTATTGCGCTGATGGTGATGCCCTCTACATTCATCACGTGGATGATGTACGGACTGGCAGCAATGCTTATCATTGGTGCAATAGGACAGTTTGTAAGTCTGGTGGATGCCAAGAAGTATGCAACATTCTCTGTGCTCTACTGGGTAATGCCTACAATAACACTACTAGTAGGAATTTTTATCATTGTGAAACCGATTGAGTCGGCAGCACTACCCTTCCGCATCATCGGATGGGCAATGATGTTCTATGGTGTTGTAGAGACTATTCAGGCGATAAAGATCTACAGGGTGAAGAAGGAGATGGAGACCCAGGGAGTTCAAGAAGTTCAAGAAGTTCAGGGAGAGCAAGGAGTTCGAGGAGAAAAAGAAGTTCAGGAAGAAAAAGAAGTTCAGGAAGAAAAAGAGGAGAATGCCGAATCAACGGACAATCCCCTCTATATACTTACAGATGATACCAATTCCCTTTAGGTTGTCGCCACCCTGAGGGATAATAATATCAGCGTATTTCTTTGTTGGTTCTATAAACTGTTCATGCATAGGTTTCAACACGTCGAGATAGCGGTTGAGAACCATATCAACGGTACGTCCACGCTCTACAACGTCACGAAGAATGTTGCGGATGAGTCGTTCGTCGCTGTCCGTATCAACGAATATCTTCAGGTCCATGAGGTTGCGCAGTTTCTTGTCCCACAGCGTCATGATGCCCTCAATGATTATTACGGGCTTCGGTTCCACGTGGACGGTCTCCGGCAGACGGTTGCACTTAAGATAGGAATACGTAGGCTGCTCTATTGCCTCGCCTGCCCTTAGCTGGTGGAGTTGCTTGTTGAGCAGTTTCCAGTCGAAAGCATCGGGGTGGTCAAAGTTTATCTGGCGACGTTCCTCCTCAGTCATGTGCGATGTGTCGTTATAATATGAGTCAAGAGGCACCACCGCCACATAGTGTGGTGGGAGTGCCTCTACTATTTTCTTTACTACCGTGGTCTTGCCCGACCCTGTTCCGCCGGCAATACCTATTATGGTCATGTCTTTGCTCATTGCCTTCATTTTATTTCCTTTGTCAGATAAACAACTACCGGCAGGTGGTCGCTATATCCGTCGAGCCACACTCCGCCTGCATGGGTACGCTTTGTGCCGCCCTTGTACTTGCCTTCGGTCTGCATGAGATAGTCGCGACGGAACACCTGGTGCTTAAAGTATTTCAGCGACGAGTAGTCCTTCTTGCCGTCGCGGTTCAGAAGGTTTGGCGACAGCACTATCTGGTCGAAGAGGTTCCACTTGCCGTCATACTGCAGCGTTCCGCGTTTCTCCTTAGTAAGGACGTTGTACCAGGGGTTGTACATAGTTCCCTCGACCACTTGGTTTATCTCGGGACGACAGTTCAGCCCCTCCGTCATACTGGGGTCTATGGGGTCGTCGTTCATATCGCCCATAACGAAGACCTTACCCTTAGGGTTGTCACGAAGGAGCGAATCGACGATAACTTTCACCTGTCGTCCTGCACACTCGCGATAGAACGACGTAGCGAAACGACTTGGCCAGTGACACACTATAACGTTTACCTCCTCGCCTGCAAGTTTTCCTGTAACTGTAAGGAATCCACGTGTCAGATATGTGCTGTCCTTCTCTAACTCAGGAACGTAAGGCACCAGCTTAGCGTGGTCAAACTGGAAGAAGCGCGGGTTGTACAACATAGCGCAATCAACACCACGACGGTCCGGACCCTCTATATGTACATATTTAAAATTACGCGCGCGTAAAGGCTCCTGAGCA
Organism: uncultured Prevotella sp.; assembly: GCA_947163985.1. Taxonomy (GTDB): domain Bacteria; phylum Bacteroidota; class Bacteroidia; order Bacteroidales; family Bacteroidaceae; genus Prevotella. The sequence goes on along the minus strand of CAMUVE010000017.1, from coordinate 11,409 downwards.
ACAAGGTCAGTAAGCGCTTTGCTATTTTCAACCTCGGAAACGCCGATAACAGCACAACCTATGCCGGGCAGCTGGTCGGTACCCAACTCCGAGAGCACGCGAGCCATATTCTTCAGTTTGTGATTGTACTTCAGTCCGTTCCAGTGGTAAGACCCTGACGGCAGGAACTGATAGTCGTTCTTGCCCTCGTCATGACAGGTGTCAAAAAGGTTCTCAAGGTTGTAGAAGCCTACACCATAGACACCTATTTTCTTCTGTGCCGAAGCGCTGAGCGCTACCGTTAGCACAACTGCTAAAAGGATGTAATTGAGCTTTTTCATCATATTAGGATTTCGATTTCTGCCTACAAAGATAAGACAAATATTGAAAAGAACAAAATAAAAATGAATAAATGTTTTGTAATTTAAATAAATGTTGTATCTTTGTCGCAAATTAACTTTAATCTAAATCTATCAATTATGCAAAAAAGGCTAAAATTAGCAGTGATTGCTCTCTGCTTCGGCACGTTTAGTTTTGCGCAGAACACGCAGACTACACCTGTGACAGACGAGCAGGCAGCCGTCTCTACAGACGAGTCGGCATTCACTTTCACGGAGGCACAGTTGGACGAGAACGAAGGAATGTCGCAGAACGTGACACTCATCAACTCCAACAACAACTTCTTTGCCGGCAAGGTAGGTTTCCTATTCTCCCCTGCCCGCTTCAGGTATCGTGCTTTTAACCAAAAGTTCAATGATGTTTACATCAATGGTGTTTACATGAACGACATGGAAACAGGCCAGTTCGCATATTCTGCTATCGTCGGCGGTCTTAACCACCAGACAAGAGAGGTAGAATTTGCGCTGCCTTTTGAAGACAACCACTTCTCTATGGCGGGAATGGCGGGTTCCAACAACTACAACTTCCGTCCGGCGAAGATGCCTACAGGACAGAAGCTGACATTGACAGGTGCTAACAGAAGTTACACTCTGCGTGGTATCTACTCGTACAACTCAGGTCTTAACGAAAAGGGCTGGGCATTCTCTGCAGGCATAGGCTACCGCTGGTCTAAAGAGGGTTACGTGGAAGGAACGTTCTACAACTCGCTCTCCTACTTCCTCGGCGTACAGAAGCTCATCGGCGACGACCACTCGCTGTCGTTCATGACATGGGGCAGCCCCACAGAACGCGGACAGCAGACAGGTTCTACCGACGAGATGTACTGGATTGCCAACAACAACCAGTATAACCCTAACTGGGGTTACCACAACGGCAAGAAACGTAACTCACGCGTCATCACGAACTTCACCCCCTCTGCCCTTCTCACATGGGACTGGCAGATTAACGAGACAACGAAGCTGACAACCTCGCTGCTGGGACAGTACGGTATGGACAAGCGCACACGACTGAACTATAACAATACCGACAACCCCGCTCCCGACTACTACAAGCTGATGCCGAGTAACTCTTACGACGTTTGGACACACATGGACCGCTACACACAGCCCTGGAACCTCTCCGACTGGAACGCGGCGTTCAACTACCTGTCAGCGTCTAAGGAGAACCGCCAGCTCAACTGGGACAAGATGTATCAGGCTAACCAGCAGATGAACGCTCTGGGACAGGAGGCTATGTACTATCAGTACGCACGTCGTATCGACAACCTCCGTCTGGCGCTGGCTGCTGTGCTCAACAAGCAGATTACCCCTAACATCAAGTGGAACGTAGGTCTTAACTTCGGTACCAACAACGCACGTCACTACCAGACAATGGAGGACCTGCTGGGTGCCAACAAGTTCTCGAACATCAACACATACGCTCTGGGACGCTACTCACTGAACGAACCGCAGGTTTACTACGACTACGACCCGGCGAACCCGACAGCAGTAAGCCAGGTGGGCAAGGGTGACGTCTTCGGCTACGACTACCGCCTCTATACAAACAAGGGCTGGCTGTGGTCAAGCTACATACAGAACGTAGGTCCTCTGCACTACTCAGTATCCGGAAAGATTGGTTTCTCAACCATGCAGCGCAACGGTAAGATGCGCAACGGTATGGCTGTAGAGTACTCTAAGGGCAAGAGCGGCACCGCCAAGTTCCTGGAGGGCGGCTTCAAGGTTGGTTCTACACTCAACATCGGCGCCGGTCACGCCGCAACCTTCGGTATAGGCTACGAGGTGCGCGCACCACAGGCTTCTACGGCATTCGTATCGCCTGAGGTCAACAACGACTTCGTCACCGACCTGAAACTTGAGAAGATTTTCAGCATGGAACTGGGCTATCAGTTCCAGTGCCCCTGGCTGCTGGCTAACATCAACGGTTACTACAGCACCATCAAGGACGCTACAGAGTGGCAGGTGTTCTACTTCGACGATATCAACTCGCTGTCATACGTTTCTATGACCGGCATCAACAAGCACTACTACGGTGTTGAACTGGGTGCCAAGGTGAAGTTTACTTCATACCTCGACCTGAACCTCATAGGTACCATCAGCGACGCTAAGAACACCAATAACGCTACAGCATGGTACATGAGCAGCAATACCGGTACCTATAACGACGATAACGACCACAAGGCACAGTTAGTATATAATAAGGACATGCGCGAGAGCGGCACACCGCTGACAGCACTCTCCGCAGGACTTAGCTTCCACAGCCACGGATGGTACATAGACCTCACGGGTAACTACTACGACCGTATCTACCTGAGCTACTCACCAAGCTACCGCTACGCTACAACACTCGAGAAGCGCCAGGAACTCTATGGCGACGTCTATGAGAACGGCGAAATCCGCGAGGACGCTCTGGCACAGGCTAAGGGCAAGGGCGGCTTCATGCTCGACGGTTCTATAGGCAAGAGCATATACCTCAAGAAAGGCGGTATGCTCTCTATCAACTTCATGATTTCCAACATCCTCAACAACACCAAAATCTGTACAGGCGGTTGGGAACAGAGCCGTAACGACTACAGCGCTTCAGGCAACATTCGTACCTACAGCTTTGCTAACAACCCGAAGAAGTTCTACGCTTGGGGCACGAATGGTATGATTAACATTACCTACAAATTCTAAAAACGCTAAAGACAATGAAAAAGATATTATATTTTCTGTTGGCAGCTACATGTTGCGTAGTAACCGGTTGTCGTGACAGGAACTGGGACAATTCCGGCAACTCCATCTACAACACTAACGGCAACAACGCTCTCACTGAGACTAACGTCATCAGCATAGCCGACCTGAAAGCGCAGTACTCTAACGTTATCTTCGCCAGCTCCGACGTTTGCGAACAGTTTACGGAGGACGTCCAGCTGAAGGGCTACATCACAGCCAACGACCTGGGCGGCAACGTATATAGCGAGATACTCCTCGACGACGGCACAGGAAGCATCCTTATATGCATCAACGAGGGCGGACTGATGTCGTACCTCCCCGTAGGACAGCAGATTCTCGTGAGCCTTAAGGACCTCTACATCGGCGGCTATCGCAAGCAGCCCGAAATAGGCGTTCCCTATATTAACAAGAACAACGCTACATACATCAGCCGCATGAGCCGCTACGTATGGCAGAAACACTTCAAGTACATAGGAACCGTTGACCCCACATACAAGGTTAAAATAGAAACTTTCGACAAGACCAAGGAGGGCGACGAGGCTTATCGCCAGGCTCACTGCGGTTCGCTCATGAAGATTGAAGGCGTGGAGTTCTCACAGGCTGACGGCACGGTAAACTTCTCTAACGAAGAGGAGAAAGACGCCGCCAACTGCGTAGAGCGTAGCCTCAAAGGTCTTAACAACGTCGTAGTGCGTACAAGTACATACGCCAAATTTGCAGCTAACAAACTGCCTCAGGGCAAGGTGAACATCACCGGTCTCTTTACACGCTACAACAACAAGTGGCAAATTCTCTGCCGGACTGCTGACGATATCGAAGTAGTCAAATAACTAATTACTCATTAAGAAAAACCAAAAGATTTAATAAAATGAAAAAGATTATTTATTCAATGTTTGCCCTCATGGCAATGACTTTTGCAGCATGTAGTGATGTTCCGGAGCCATACATGAACCCCAACAACTACAAAAGCGGTGGCGGCGAAACAGAAGAAGGCGTTTACGTTGACGCAACGTTTAACAGCAAGCTTGACCCCTTCGAGGCTATCACTACGAAGGGTAACGCTTGGGTTATAAACTACAATACGGCTACGGCGACAGGCTACAACAGCTCCGAGAAAACCAATACCGAGTCCGAGAGCTATCTGGTATCTCCCGAGATAGACCTCACAGCCTCAGAGGGTGCTTACCTGGAGTTCGAGTACATCTTCCGCTATGCTAACCGTGCCGGCGAGGACAAGGTATATATCACAAGCAACTACAGCGGCGACCCCGCTACAACAGAGTGGACAGACATAACAGGTACTCTGACAGAGGGTAGTGACTGGCAGACTTTCGCTAAGTATAGCAAGAACCTCCCTGAAGAGTTCATCGGCGAGTCAGCCGTCAGAATAGCTCTCTACTACAACGCTACAGCTACCGACTCCCGCACTTGGGAGGTTAAGAACCTCAAAGTACGTGAAGGACAGGTTGAAGAAGGCGGCGAGGAAGGCGGCGAGGTTACTCCCGTTGACGGCGGCGAAGGCGACGGCACCGAGGCTGCTCCCTACAACGTAACAGCTGCTAAGGCTGCCACAGGCAACGGCAAGTACGTTAAGGGCTTCATCGTTGGTTACGTTGACGGCAAGTCTCTTGAGGAAGGTGCTAAATTCGAAGCTGGCGGCACAACAAACATCCTGATTGCTACCGCTGCTGACGAGAAGAATGTTGCTAACTGCATGCCTATCCAGCTTCCTACAGAGGTTGCTGCTGCAGGCATCCGTTCTGGTCTTAACCTGACAGACAACCCAACACTGCTTGGAAAGGAAATCGTGCTCTACGGTAACCTCGTTTCATACTTTGGCACAACAGGTCTGAAGGAAACTTCTTACGCTAAGATAGGCGACAAGGAGTATGGTACAAAGCCAGGTTCAACACCTGTTGATCCTTCTGCCGGTAAGCTCTACTACATCGACTTCAAGACTTCTCAGGAAGGCTGGACCGTTCAGGACGTTACTCTCCCAGCTGGTTTCACACACGTTTGGAATGTTGATACGAAATATGGCTACGTAGCAACCACTTATAACAAAACTGATAAGAAGGACTGCGACGGCGAAGGTCTTATCATTTCTCCAAAGATTGACTTGTCCAAGGCTACTGCAGCAAAACTTACTGTAAGCAACTCAGGAAGTTACTTCGAAAGCGATGCTAAGATGAAGGAGCAGATTGGTGTTCTAATCTCTACCGATGGTACCAACTGGACTCCACTTGAGATTACCACATGGCCTGTTTACAACAAGTTCACATGGGTTAACTCTACATTCGATCTCGCTGCATACGCAGGAAAGGCCAATGTACAGATAGCTTTCAAGTACATAGGAACAGCTACTAAGGCAGGAACTTGGGAAATCGGAACAGTGACCATAGAATAAGTTTTTCGAAAAAAAACGGCAAATAATTTGGCAGGGTGCAGAATTCTTCGTAATTTTGCACCCTGCTTTGTGTAAGCAATTAAAGATAACATTAATAAATATAACAATTTAAAGAGAAATGAAAAAAGGTATTCATCCCGAAAACTATCGCCCCGTCGTGTTCAAGGACATGTCCAACGGCGATATGTTCCTTACAAAGTCAACGGCAAAGAGTAACGAGACTGTTGAGTTTGAAGGCGAAACTTACCCAGTGATTAAAGTGGAAATCTCAAGCAGCTCACACCCGTTCTATACAGGTAAGAGCAAGCTCGTAGATACGGCAGGACGCGTTGACCGCTTCATGAGCCGCTACGCTAAGAGTACCAAGAAATAAGATATTTCCCTTAACAGACTCATAAGAGTGCGCCAAAGTGTAGTTGCATATGCACTGTGGCGCACTCTTTTTACTAACTAAACAGGAGTCCTTAAACAATGAAACTCGTAAGAACATTCTTCATACTCGCAACATCGCTCTTCATAGCATCGTGCGGAAGCGACGACGGAGGGAGCGGGACAAATAATAATGTTAATGCTAATCAAGTTACGCCAAAACATCCAGAAGTAAGTCGTCTGGAGTTTCCTAAACTTAAGGGCGGTAACAGCGTCGTCGTAGTCCACAAGACAAGCGGCTCCTACGACGCCTCAAACATAAACTTCTGCACGGAGTGGGACAACGACAAGAAGTCGCAACGCTGGTCGTGCTACCAGATGCATGAAGGTTACGGAGGCAAATCCGGACGCTACTCTGAATATCCATTAGACAGTGATCTTAAAGCTGCAGGAGGTATTTATTTTGATGGAGGTCAAGACTACTTCTGGGGCTCAGGATTCGACCACGGCCATATCTGTCCCTCTGCCGACAGAACCTTCAGCGTGGAAGCTAACAAACAGACCTTCTACCTGACGAATATGCAGCCGCAGTACAACAAATTCAATGCGGGCATCTGGGTAAAGCTGGAGGATAAGATACGTAATTGGACAAATGCTTCAAACAATGAAATTATATACGTTTGCAAAGGTGGTACAATAGACAGTAATTCAAACATTCTGAAACGTATTAGCGGCAAACTCATAGTACCTAAGTATTTCTTCTGCGCCCTGCTGCTAAAGACCAAGAAAGGCTCCTACCGCGCTGCCGGCTTCTGGTTCCTTAATGAGAACAACGACCGCAGCGGAGACCCGCTGGCAGACTACATTATGTCTGTTGACGAACTTGAAGCTAAGACAGGCATCGACTTCTTCTGCAATCTACCAGATGATATAGAAAACAAAGTCGAAAGGACTGTATATGTAAAAGACTGGGGACTTTAGAGTAAAGAATTACGAAGAGGAGCATCACTGCTCCTCTTTTTCATTATTAGTTGTTTTATCGTCTGTCATTTGGTGCTGTTTCGACCACCAGGAGCTTGAGTACCAATCTCCGTACCAATAGCTTATCCTGTGCAGCGTGAACTCCGCCAGAGCCCTTCCGTTCCTGCTGCTGCGGAATACGCCCTGCATGACGTCGCCGTCAATGTCGTGGCGCGGCCCGTTGAAGTATGCGTAAATCTGCGTGCCGTCCTCGTAGCGCATTATGATATATTCGTTCTCCACCGTCCAGCGGAAGTATGAGTCCTTGTAATCGTAGTGGTTGTAGTAGTCGCGCTCCACTCCCCTTCCGCCGTAGCGGTTCTCGCGGACAAACTCTATCTGGGTATATATGTACGCGTTACCGAAATAACTGTAGAACGACGTGGTGAGGTCGCCTTCCCAGTAGCCGTCAATGAAACTTGCTGCCATCTCGTCGCTGTTACGGCACGAAGTAAACGTCATCATTACTACTGTCATCATTGCTATTGCAATTGTCGTGTATATCTTCTTCATATGCTTTACTTTTTAAAGTTTCTGATGCAAAGGTAAGGGATTTTCTCCTAACCTACAAGGGAGAAATCCATAAAATGTAATAGGGATTTCCCTATGTAGTTAAAAAAACTCAATTATAAATTCTAAATTCTCCTTTATCAATTTATCTTCGTATCTTTGTGCTGAAATTTTATCAATATATAAGAATATGAAAACTGTATATGATTTCTCTGTCAAGGACAGAAAAGGTAATGACGTATCATTGAAAGAGTATTCTAACGAGGTTATTCTCATCGTGAACACAGCTACAAAGTGTGGCTTCACACCTCAGTACGACGAACTTGAAAAGCTGTACGAAAAATATCATAGCGAAGGATTTACTATCCTCGACTTCCCCTGTAACCAGTTTGGTCAGCAGGCTCCGGGAACGGACGAGAGCATCCACGAATTCTGCAAACTTAACTTCGGCACAGAGTTCCCGCGTTTCAAGAAGGTGAAGGTTAATGGTGATGACGCAGATCCACTTTTCAAATTCCTCCAGGAGCAGAAAGGCTTCGCAGGATGGAATATGGACCACCCTATCGCCCCAATCCTTGACGACATGTTATCAAAGGCTGATCCCAACTACAAGGAGAAGGCCGACATCAAGTGGAACTTCACCAAGTTCCTCATCAACAAGAAGGGACAAGTTGTTGCTCGCTTTGAGCCTACCGAGAACATTGAAGTAATAGAAAAAGCTATTGAAGAACTCCTATAATGGAACATACAAAATGCCTTATCATAGGTAGCGGACCGGCAGGCTATACCGCCGCTATTTACGCCACACGCGCCAATCTGGAACCCATAGAATACTGCGGACTGCAGATGGGCGGACAACTCACACAGACAACAACCGTCGAGAACTTTCCCGGCTACCCCGACGGCGTTGACGGCAACCAAATGATGATGGACCTCCGACAGCAGGCTATCAACCTGGGAGCAAACATCCGCGATGGTGTCGTTGTAAAAGCAGATTTCAGCAAGCGCCCCTATGTGCTCACCATAGACAACGGCACTGAGATTAGTGCCGATACAGTCATCATAGCCACAGGAGCCTCAGCAAAATATCTTGGTCTTGCCGACGAAGAGAAGTATAAGGGACAGGGTGTCTCTGCATGCGCCACATGCGACGGTTTCTTCTATCGTAAGAAGGTATGTGCTGTTGTTGGCGGCGGTGACACAGCCTGCGAAGATGCACTCTATCTCTCCAACCTTTGCAAGAAGGTATATCTCGTAGTTCGCAAACCCTTCCTGCGTGCCTCACAGGTTATGCAGGACCGCGTGCGTGCAGCCGAAAACATAGAGATACTCTTCGAGCATAACGCCACAGGACTCTACGGCGAAGACGGCGTAGAAGGCATGCACCTCGTAAAACGTAAGGGCGAAGCCGACGAGGAGCACTACGACCTCGCTATCGACGGTTTCTTCCTCGCCATAGGTCACAAGCCGAACTCCGACATTTTCCGTGAGTGGCTCGATCTCGACGAGATAGGTTACATTCGCACCATCGGCAACACCCAGGCAACGAAAGTTCCTGGTGTCTTTGCTGCCGGCGACGTCTGCGATCCCGTATATCGTCAGGCTATCGTAGCAGCAGGAACAGGCTGTAAAGCTGCTCTCGAGGCGGAGCGCTATTTACAATCCTTGGAAGTCCTAGGTTCTCCTAGGAAGTCATAGGTTCTCCTAGAAAATCCTAGGTTCTCCTAGAAAATCCTATTAACCCCAAAAATGTAAGGACTCCATTAAGCATCAGCAACTCGTACCCGAAGTGGTAACCTGTTGCTGATGTTATTATTCTGTCTATCAGGAAACAGACAACAGGCGACGCTATTGCCACAAATGGAACATACTTATCACGAACCGAATACTTCGTGAAGAGTCCGAAGGCAAAGAGTCCCAACAGCGGTCCGTAGGTATAACCGCATAGGACGTAAATAGTATCTATAACACTTGAAGAACCAACAACACCCACCGCAATTATTATAAGCGCAAAGATTACTGACATAACGATGTGAACACGACGACGCAGACGCTCATCGTCGGTACACTCCCGTATGTCTACACAGTAAGTCGTCGTGAGGGCTGTCAATGCGGAGTCGGCACTCGAGAAGGAGGCTGCAATGATGCCTAATGCAAAGAGAGGAGAGAGGAGAGATTCATTATCCACGAACATCGGGAGCAGTTCGTCACCCTTTGTTGGGGGCACGATGCCCTGTTGTTGACAAAGCATCACCAGGAGCACACCCAGCGAGAGGAACAGCAGGTTCACAGGCACGAAGGCAAGACCATAGGTACACATATCTTTCTGTGCGTCGCGAAGACTCTTGCAGGTAAGGTTCTTCTGCATCATATCCTGGTCAAGTCCCGTCATCACCACAACGACGAAGACACCGCTGAGGAACTGTTTCCAGAAGTTCTGCGACGACATCCAGTCACTCATCTCGAACACCTTGCTGTGGCTGTCGTTCCAGATGGCTCCGACAGCCTCCGAGGGAGTCATTCCAAGCTCTTCTACTACATTATATATTATTAGCACCAGAGCAGCAAGCATACAAAGCGTTTGGAACGAGTCGGTCCACACAAGTGTCTTTATGCCTCCACGACGCGTATATAGCCAGATGAGCAGCACCATAACACACACCGTCAGAACCCACCACTCATCACCTATCACCCTGCTTATGAGCCAGCATACTATGTAAAAACGTACGGCAGCACCCACCATCTTCGACAGCAGAAAAAACCACGCGCCAGTCTTGTACGACCTTACGCCCAGACGTTCTCTCAGGTATGAATATATTGTTATCAGATTAAGCCGATAGTAAACGGGCAGCAACACAAAGGCAACGAGGAAATAACCTACTATGAAACCCATACACATCTGCAGATAGGTCATGTCGGAATAGAGCACCATACCCGGAACACTGATAAAGGTTACTCCCGAGATACTGGCACCAACCATTCCGAAGGCTACCAAATACCACGGTGAACGACGACCAGCACTAAAGAAGGAGCTATTGTCGGCACTCTTCGCAGTAAGACGACTGAACGTCATCAATACTGCAAAATAAATGCATATAACTATCAATGTCACCATAAACGTCGGCAAAGGTAATAAAAAATTGAGAATTGAGAATTAAGAATTGAGAATTATTATTATCTTTGCACACCGAGAGAAAACAATTTACATTCACAAAAATATGGAAAGACAAAAGAAATTCATTCTGCAAGAAAGTGAAATACCAAAGCAGTGGTACAACATCCAGGCCGACATGCCCAACAAGCCTCTTCCTCCTATCCATCCCGCGACAAAACAACCGTTGGGAGTTGACGACCTTGCACACATCTTCCCTCGCGAGTGTTGTGTTCAGGAACTCGATACGGAGCATGCCTGGATAGACATCCCCGAGGATGTTCTGGAGAAATACAAATACTACCGCTCTACCCCACTCGTTCGTGCCTATGCACTCGAGGAAGCTTTGGGCACACCGGCACATATCTATTTCAAAAACGAATCCACGAACCCTTTAGGTTCACACAAGATAAACTCAGCACTTCCACAGTGCTACTACGCCAAGCAGGAAGGCACCACCAACGTCACCACCGAGACGGGAGCCGGACAGTGGGGTGCCGCACTGAGCTACGCAGCCAAGATTTACGGACTGGACTGCGCTGTCTATCAGGTTAAGATAACCATGCAGCAGAAACCTTACCGTTCAAGTATCATGCGCACCTTCGGAGCTGTCGTAGAAGGTTCTCCCTCTATGTCAACCCGCGCCGGCAAGGACATTCTTACCCGCGACCCTCTGCATACCGGTTCTCTCGGAACAGCTATCAGCGAGGCGGTAGAGCTTGCCACAACAACACCTAACTGTAAATACACCTTAGGTTCTGTGCTTAACCACGTAGGACTGCACCAGACCATCATCGGTCTGGAGGCCGAGAAGCAGATGCAGATGGCTGGCGAATATCCCGACATCGTCATTGGCTGCTTCG